>CALFPI010000782.1 GCA_937919035.1 uncultured Gemmatimonadaceae bacterium | reverse complement strand
GCACAGGGCCCCGAGTTCACGCTCAAGATTGCGCACGCCCGCCGCCCGCGTGTAATCCTCGATCAGGCGGGCGATCACCTTGTCCGTCATCCGCATCTTGCTGGGTGACAAGCCGTGCTCGGTGAGTTGCCGGGGCAGCAGATGTCGGCGGGAAATCTGCACCTTCTCATGTGGTGTGTAGCCGGGAATGGCGATCTCCTCCATACGGTCACGCAAGGCGGGAGGGATCGTGTGCAGCACATTGGCTGTGGTGATGAACATCGACCGCGACAGATCAAAGGGCAGGTCGAGATAGTGATCCTCGAAGGATGAATTCTGCTCCGGGTCCAGCACCTCCAGCAGCGCCGCCGATGGATCGCCGCGAAAGTCGGCGCCAACCTTGTCGATCTCGTCGAGCATGAACACGGGGTTATTGGAGCCCGCTTTCTTCAGGCCTTGAATGATGCGCCCCGGAAGGGCCCCGACGTAGGTCCGGCGATGTCCACGAATCTCCGCTTCATCGTGCACGCCACCCAGCGAAATCCGGGTAAACTGACGCCCCATGGCCCGGGCAATCGACCGGCCCAGAGATGTTTTGCCAACACCGGGAGGACCGACGAAGCAGAGAATGGGCCCCTTGGTCTCCTTTTTCAGGCGCCGCACGGCCAGATACTCGAGAATGCGCTCCTTCACCTTGTCGAGGCCGAAGTGATCCTCGTCGAGGATCTGTTTGGCCTGCTTCAGGTCGAGGTGGTCCTCCGTCGATTGCTGCCAGGGCAGATCCAGCAGCCAGTCGACATACGTGCGTGCCACCGAGTATTCCGGTGACGACGGCATCATCTGTTCCAGGCGCCCGAGCTCACGCTGCACCGCCTCGGCTGCCTCGGTCGACAGACCCACCTCTTCGGCACGCCCGCGAAGATCGTCGAGATCGGCGCTGGACGGATCCGAGCCGGACAGCTCCTTTTGTATCTGTCGCAGCTGCTCGCGCAGGTAATGCTCGCGCTGCGTCTTGCCCAGCCGCTCCTGCACCTGCAGCTGGATGCTGGCACCGACTTCCAGGATCTCCTGCTCGCGCGCCAGCACGCTGGCGATGTACTCGAGTCGCTTGGCGATATCGACCTCGGCCAGTACCGCCTGCTTCTCTTCCAGGGGTGGATCCAGATAGAACGCCACAAGGTCCGCCAGGCGACCCGGGTGCTCGATATTGACGGCGACCACCTTCAGCTCTTCCGGCAGTTGCGCCGACAGATCGACAACCGCCTGGAACTGGCTGTTGACGCTGCGCATGAGTCCCTGCACGGCGGTGGAACTCTCGTCGCCGACGTCATCCAGCTGGCGCACGCGGCCTCGCATGAAGGGTTCCGTCGACTCGAGCCCTTCCAACTTGCCACGTTCCAGTCCCTGGATGATGAAACGGATCGAGCCGTCAGGCAGCCGCCAGATGCGGTGGATCTTGGCAATGGTACCGACGGGATACAGGTCGTCTATCCCCGGTTCCTCCACATCGGCCCGTCGCTGCGTGAAGATGGCGATCGGGGCGTTCGCTTCGGCTGCCGTTTCCAGCGCCTTGAGGGAGCGCTCCCGGCCCGCCGTGAGCTGGTTGGGCATGTGCGGGTAGACAACCGTGTTGCGTAAGGGCAGCACGGCCATAAGTGGAACTTCGTCGTTGAGGACAACGATGTCCGTTGGTGTCTGTAGTGTATCCGGTGTATCTGTCACGAGATCCCCTTTTCTCATCCGAGGCTACACTTCCCCTTCGGCAAGTGTCAAGCGGGTAGACATGGCGGCTTGACATGATTGCCCGCTGCCGGGGATATTGCCAGCCATGGCACACTCAACAGAAGTCCCCCAGGAGTCCGCATTACTCGTCGGTATCACCCTTCCGCGGGTACCCACCTGGGAAGCGGAGGAGTCCCTCGATGAACTGGCCCGCCTCGCCGACACGGCAACACTGGCGATCGTCGACAAGATTCTGGTGAACCGCAAGCGCATCGACCCAACTTTCTTCATCGGCAAAGGTAAGGCAGAAGAACTGCGGGATCTCGCCAACCGTTACGAGGCGGACATGATCATCTTCGACAACGATCTGTCGCCGGCACAGATGCGCAATCTGGAGAAGCTGACAGAGAAGCGCATCCTCGATCGCAGCGCCATAATTCTCGACATATTTTCGCTCCATGCCAGCACACGGACGGCGCAGGTGCAGGTCGAACTCGCGCAACTCAACTACCTCATGCCGCGCCTGACAAGACAGTGGAGCCATCTGTCCCGCCAGGCCGGCGGTGGTGCCATTCGTGGTATGGGTGCCGCCGGTGTGCGGGGCCCGGGCGAGACCCAGCTGGAGATCGATCGGCGGCTGGTTCGTGGGCGCATTGGCCAACTGCAGCGGGAACTGGACCGCATCAGCGGGCAGATGGCGACGAGCCGCAAGAGCCGCGGCGACTCCTTCCGCGTCGCCTTGGTGGGGTACACCAATGCCGGGAAATCCACTCTGATGCGGGCCCTCTCCGGCGCCGACGTGCTGGTGCAGGACATGCTCTTTGCCACGTTGGGCTCGACGACCCGCGCCGTCGACGTCGACGCCCGGCACAAGATCCTGCTCACCGACACGGTCGGCTTCATCCGCCGCCTGCCACACCATCTGTTCGCCTCGTTCCGTGCCACCCTCGAGGAAACCGTCGAGGCGGACCTGCTGTTGCATGTCGTGGATCTGAGCCACCCGCACTACGACCATCAGATGGAAACCGTGCAGAGTGTGCTCAACGATCTCGGTGTGGAGGATTGCCCAACCCTGACGGTGCTCAACAAGATCGATCGAATCGGCGAGGGTGATGAGGTGGACACGCACGTGCGTGCTGCCGCCGGACAGCCGGATCGCGTCGCCATATCGGCGCAGACCGGCGCCGGCATCGATGTCCTGCTTGAGAAGATCCTGTTCCACTGCCAGCAGCACGAAGTCACCCTCGATCTCAAAATTCCACAGGCGGAGGGTCGCCTGCTGGCGCAACTGCACGAGCAGGGCGAGATCCTCGAGCAGAACTACGACGCCGAAGATGCCCATCTGCGGGTCCGCCTCGGCCGCGCCTGGGCTCAGCGGTGGGATCTGGAGCGCTTCCAGCTCAATTGATGAATCCTCGCGTGAAACCACAGTTGCGGCTGGCTTTCGTCGGCTGCGGCGGCATCGCCCAATCCCACTGGCAGGGCATCCAGCATCATGCCTCCCGGGTGCAGGTGACGGCCGTTATCGACTCTCATCCTGAGCAGGCCCGGCAGATGGCTGCCCTCACGGGGGCGCCCCCCTTTGACTGCCTCGAGGCGGCGCTGGCAGCCGACGATTTTGATGCTGTCGACATCATGCTGCCCCATCATCTGCACGAAGAGGTCGCCCTGCAGGCCTTTGCCGCTGGCAAACATGTCCTGCTCGAAAAGCCCATGTCCACAACCCTGGACAGTTGCGACCGGATCCTGGCTGCGGCAGAGGCTGCCGGGACGGTATTCATGGTCGCCGAACAGGCTGAATACTGGCCCGACGCAGTCGCCATTCGTCAGCTCATCGGTGCTGGTGCCCTGGGTGAGTTGGTCACGGCGAGCGCCCTCTTTGGTGGCAACACCCCCGTGCCACTGGGCAGCACGCCCCGCCCGTGGCGCTACGACCTCAAGGCCGCCGGTGGTGGCATCACCATTGACGGCGGCGCGCACTGGATCCGGCCGTTGCGCATGTGGCTCGGAGAAATCGATGAGGTCCTTGCGACGGTCGGCCATCCCGTGGCAGAGATGGAGGGTGAATCCCTGGCGCGCGCGTTGTTCCGCTTCCAATCCGGCGTGGTCGCAGGCTTTGCTGCCATGAGCGCCGGCTTCGAGGTGGGACCAAAGGAGGAGTTCCGCATCACCGGGACGCTGGGCGAAATCGTCGTGTACTGGGGGGGCAGTGGGCGTGTTGTGTTCTTTGATCGGCAGACGCCGCAGGGGCGCGACCTGCCACCCGACCTGTTGCCCCACGGCAAGAATCGGGAGGCCGCCTTTGGCCTTGAATTGGACGACTTCTGCCACGCCGTGCTCGAGGGTCGGTCGCTAGCAGCGGGCCCTGAGGTCTCTCTCGGTGAGTTGCGCACCGGCCTGGCGATGTATCGTTCCGCGCAGACCCGAAACTGGGAAAAGGTCTGGGCCTAGAGTCGGCGACTCTTGCTTGGGTGCGCCCGTGGTCAGACCACTGGCTAGGGCCCCAATTTCCCTTCTTTCAGGGCGTCGTTGATCAGCTGCCGGGCGTACTCCCACAGTGACGGCGCGCCCTCGGCAATATGGGCGTTGCGCTCGATGACCTGGGTGTGGCGGACGCCGTGTTTTTTCCAGGCATGACCATCCGTGTGGTAATTCAGCAGCAGCGGCTGCAGTCGGTCCAGCGCCGCTGCATACCGTGATTCGGGGGTCACCCTTTCTTCGAACTCGTCCCAGAGGGCCCGCATCTGCCGCGCCTGGTCTTGTGGGAGCAGGGCGAAGATTCGATCCGCCGCGGCCTGCTCGCGCTCCTCTTTGTCATCATGGCCGGCGACGTCGTAGGCGAACGTGTCGCCCGCGTGGATCTCAACAAGATCATGCACCAGATGCATGGAGAGTACCCGTGTGATATCGACCTCACTGGCGGCGTGCTCACGCAGGATGATCGCCATGAGCGCCAGATGCCAGGAGTGTTCGGCGTCGTTCTCAGGACGACCGTCGCCGATCAGAACGGACTGCCGAAAGACCTGCTTCAGGGCGTCCATCTGTACCAGGAAGTCGAGTTGCTGCGTCAGGCGCTCTGACGCCGTTGTTCCGTTCACCGCGCCGGCCCATAGCGCCGCAGCGCCAGCAGTCCGGCAGCCAGCAGGAGCCCCACGAGGAGCCACTTGCTCTGGAACGGAATCGGCGCCGTCACTGAGATCTGGTTCAGACTGAGAAGTATGGTGCCAGCGTTGCCGACGACGAGGGTTTTGGTCAGGCCGTTGTAGGCAATCCTCTGGAGATTTTCGTTGACGCCGCTGTTCTGGGCCGTCCAGGTGACGCCACGGTCGGTGCTGCCGATGATCAGGCCGCCATCACCCACGGCCAGGAGGATGCTGCTCGTCAGGAACAACACGTCGTTGAGGTTGGTGGGGGGCGCCGGGTTCGCCCCGCCTACGACAGCTGCCCATGTGGCGCCGCCGTCGATGCTACGGGAGATCGTGCCGTTGTCTCCCACAGCCACGACGAAGGAGCTGGAGGCATCGACAGCATTCTGGTTGTCGGCAGCGTCAAATGGGTTTGTCCAGTCAACCCCGGCATTGCTGGAGTAGAGAATATTGTCCGGGGTGCCGCCGGTTCCGCCGCCGACGGCCACGGCATCCGTCGTCGACACGACGACGACATCGCGAAGAATCTCATTGGTGACGGGAGCTGATGTCGCCGCCACGAAGGTGACGCCGCTGTCGCTGCTGCGAGCGATCGTCGGGATGCCACCCGCGTCGTTGCCAACGGCGATCACCAGGGTCCCTCGCGAATCGACAGCCTGGAGGAAATCGGCCGGTACGTAGGCGTTCACCGTCCACGATCCCCCACTGTCGGATGAGTTCAGGATGGCACCCGTGCCGCTGGATACAACTGCGACACCGTTCGTCGAGTTTACGAACAGACCATCTTCGATATTGTCATCGTTGCCTGGTTCGACGGTCAGGGCCCAGGTAGCCCCACGATCAGCACTGGCAGCGGTCACTTCGTTCGCCCCGCCGCCCTGGTCGTCGCCGACGGTCGCGATGTTGACGCCGTTGGAGAACACGGCGTTGAGTGTCGCCGCCAGTCCGAGATTCTTGTCGGTCCACGTGCTGCCCCCGTCGCCGCTGACAGTGATAGCCGTGTTGGCCCCCACCGCCGCCGCGGTCCCTGCAGTGCTGTAGACGACGGCGACGAGATTCTGTGCGGTGTTGCTCGTCCGCTGGGACCAGGTCTGGGCCTCGACGGGCCCGGCCATCATCACACTTGCCAGCACCAGCGCCGCAGCGACGCGCACAGTTCGGCTGGCACCGGAGTTGCGATGTTTGACTGGAAAGGTCTCGACACTGGAACTGAGAATTCTCATATAAGTCATTGGGAAAGCAGCCTGTTATGATGTCTCAAGCGATCTCGTCCTCGATTTTTCCGTCGGCGCAGGCGGAACTTATTTCTGTTGTTGGGCACGGTCTTTCCGCCGTCTGCCGGCAAGCACTAACCGGCATATGCCTTGGCGCCGTCGGTCTCAGTGTCATCTTCAGCGTCACCGCTGTTCTCATCGGCGCCGTCGAACTCGGGATCGGTGCCGCCGGCCCTGCCGTTCCACCCGGTCAGATCCTGCTGCACTGAGCAATACCGCCGACCCGCTCTCACTTCACCCTCTCCTGGGTATCGGCATCGGACAATCTGCGCAGCAGCGGCAACGCTGCCAGCGCCCAGACGGCCAGCGCCAGACTTTGCCGTCCCCACGTGTGCCATAGCCCGAAGAGCCGACTGAACAGCCAGTCGCGTTCCATCGGGAAGTGCTCTGTCACCCGCGGCAACAGATCAGCCCTTACATCTGCTGGCAGGCTCCAGAGAAAATCCCAGACGATCACGTGGCCACCAAGGAACAGGCTTGCCACGTGGCTCGCCCACAGAGTCAAAATCGCCACACCTCCCCACTTCAGCTTCCACATCCAGTGCGCCTGCGTCGCGGAAAACAGGGCCAGAGCTACCAACAGGTTCTGGTAGATGATGTCGTGTACGGCGAAGCGCAGGCCAAGTTGGCGGTACACCAGGCTCAGTTCGTGACCCTGTCGGGTGTAGGCGACGCCTCCGTCGCCCCCGAGCAGCCAGTTTGCTGGCGCCGTGACCAGCGACAGGTAAAAGCCAGAGACATCGGCACGGAACAGATATAGAACACCAGCGACAGCAGCGAAACGGAGTAGAAACACCAGGGGGTCGCGCAGCAGGGCCCGTTCAAGCACGGCGCACCTGCCCCAGCCAGTACATCCACGTGAACAGCATGAATCCGAGTGTCGCCAGTTCCATGACGTAGACGTGGAACAGTTCGATCCACGCTGGCGCCAGTTGGGCGACCAGGCCGAGAACCGTGATGCGCAGGACGCTGAAAACGAAGATCGCCGGCAAGCCGACAGCAAGACCCGAAGCCCGCTGGCGGGCCGTCGCCGGATACGCCAGCGTCAGCGAAGTGAAGGCAAGAATGGCGAAGATGCCGGTGCAGTCGAAGGTGATGCGATAGAGGATGCGGCTCACGGCAAGTTCGCAGAAGCCATCGCCGAGGTGGCCCGTGTCGAGGACCGCGTCCACGGATATGGCTTGCAGCAGAGCTGTCGACAGATGTGCGACGGGCAACATGTAGAGTTGCTGAAACAGCACCGGCAGGCATTCAAACAGCACACCCAGGCCGATCATGCCGGCGACGAAGAGACCGAGGAAACGCAGGGAACGCCGGTCGATTCCGGGAGTGTCGATGCCTAGCATCTGGGGTCAGGTCCTGATCCGCGGAGAAGGGCCACTGGCGAGGGTGCGCCGCGACGCGACGTTGGTACGGTTTGCCAATATACGGAGGGAGGCTGGACTTCGTCGTCCTGCGGAAAGACCACTCTACTCGAGTAGCATCATCTTGCCGGTGTCGATGGCCTCACCCGCACGCAGGCGGTAGAGATAGACCCCACTGCCGATGGCGCGGCCCGCATCATCGCGCCCATCCCAACTGGCACGGTAGTGGCCGGGTACCCGCGCCTCGTCCACCAGGAAGCGCACACGCTGGCCGAGACTGTTGAAGATCTCCAGACGCACGGGCATGGGCTGCATGCCGGCGACAGCGGGAATCCGGAAAGGGATTGTCGTACTCGGATTGAAGGGGTTCGGGAAGTTGGCTCCCAACTGCAACTGGCGCGGCAACCGGGCG
>CALFPI010000781.1 GCA_937919035.1 uncultured Gemmatimonadaceae bacterium | reverse complement strand
CGCCCTCGCCGCCGGTGAAGTTCTTGTTCTGGTTGAGGCTGAAGGCGGCAGCATCACCGAGGGTGCCCACCTTGCGGCCCTTGCAGGTTGCGCCCACCGCCTGACAGGCGTCTTCGATCACCGCCAGACCATGGCGCCTGGCGATCGTCATGATGGCGTCCATGTCGCACGAGACACCCCAGTAGTGCACGACCAGAATACCCCGCGTCTTGGGTGTGATCGCCGCTTCGATGGCAGCCGGATCGATGTGCATCGACTCCCAGTCGACATCAACAAAGATGGGAATCGCGTTGTGGTGCAGGATACACGTGGCACTGCTGGTCCAGGAGAGGGCCGGTGTGATGACTTCATCCCCCGGTCCGATGCCACAAGCGGCGACACACATGTGCAGTGCTGCTGTACCGCTGTTGGTGGCGAAACAGAAATGGTTGCCATTCCAGTCGGCGAATTCGCTCTGCAGCAGTTCGGCGTGGGGACCAAAGGCATGTTTGTCCTGGCGCAGAGAGGCCAGCACAAGTGCCTCGTCCTGCTCAGTTACCTCGGGCCACATGCGAAACTGAATTTCTTCGGGGATGGCGCGGGGGCCACCGATGATGGCGAGTTGATCGGACATGGGTCACCTGGGGTTACAGGAGTCAGGTTGCAGGAGTCAGGATGTTGGCGTCACGTTGGCGGCGTCACGTTGTCTGGAGACACACGAATGTCAGCATGACAATGGCAGGCGTCCCTCGTGGTTGAGGGTGTCGAGGATCGTGCGGAAACTTTCACGCCAGCAGTTTTCGGGTACGTTTTCGGTGATGCCGATGACGAAGCGGTCGCCGGGGGCGGCTTCCCGCAGGAGTTGGCGTGTGGTGGCAGCGATCTCCTCTGCCGGCTGCAGGTGCACCGACGACGGGAAGTTGATGAACTGCGTTTTTCCCGGCCAGGCGGCACGCGCCTGGGCCAGGGTCATGTCCGTATCCGGCGCCGGTGTGAAAGCCTCAATCCAGTCGAGGGGGGCGGCGCCGATCTCTGCGGCCCAGACGGCATTGTTGGCGTCGAGATGGCAGCCCAGTTGTTTGCCACCTTCGTGCAGCACCGCTGCGACGGCATCCCAATGGGGCAGCACGTGCTCGGCAAAACGCTCCCGTCCTAACATCTCCGGTGCGTAGTTGCCGCCACACTGAACCAGCAGCGCCGGTGAACCGGCAACGATCTCGTAGATGACCTGCTCGTTGTGTGCCATCGCCGCGCACAACTGCAGCACGCGATCCCGGCGTTCCGCCCATTCGATGGCGAAACGTTCGGGTCCCATGAAGCTGTAGATCACGGTGTGCAGAGCGCATCCCGGGGCACCCGTCTTGAACATCGCCTCACCCCCCATGGCTGCTACGGCGGCGGCAAATACGTCGTAACACGGCTCGTACTGGCGATCCTGCATCATGAATTCGAGGACGGCGTAGTCGTCGGGGGACTTGAAGGGCGGATCCACAAGCCACGTTGTACGCTCCACCTGCGGGCCTCCGAGGGGCCGGTGAATCGAGGCCAACGAGCCCACAGGTGTCCGCACGACACGCCGCTGGTAACCGATGCCATCCTGCACGTAGCCGCATGTTTCCACTTCGACGTTGGGACTGTGAGTGCGGTACACTGCCGCCATGTCGAGGATGGCCATGCCATCGTTGCGCAGCCGCCGTTCGTCCTCACACTGAGGTATGCGCCAGCCTTTCAGCGCGAAGGGCACGACGTCGACCAGGTCGCCGCGAAAGATGTGCTCCAGCCGCTGGGCCGGCGTCATACCCTCTGCACCACGCCATCCGCACAGCCGACGCGCACGAAGGTTTCGTACGCCCAGCGGTCCCACTCGGGTTCGACACCGATGCCGTGCAGATCGCCGTAGTTCTTGGCGATGAAGCCACTGCGGAAGGTCTGCACGAGGCGTTCGGTTTCACTCTCGATGTAGGCCCGGTCACCGGTGGGCATGACCTGCTGGATATCACAGGGGGAATAGAGCCCGACGTGGTGATGGCGCAGCTTTTCTGCGAGGCCCTCCATGTCATAGAGCACGGTCTGATCGAACTGCAGGCAGTCGATGCCGGCCTCACACAGATCGTCGATGAGTTCCCAGTTGAAACCACAGGAATGCTGGATGACCTTCATGCCATGACTGTGGGCCCGTGCCGTGAGCCGCTCGTACAGCGGGCGGAAAACGTCGCGCCACAGGGCGGGGCTCATGAGGAGGCGGTCCTGCACGCCGAGGTCCTCACAGAACATGATGCCGTCCATGCCGGCCTCACCGAAGCGGTCGATCACTCCTTCCAGCAGACTGGTGACCCGGTCGTGGAGGATATCGATATGCTTCCGCTCGGACAGCAGGTCGACGAAGTAGACCTCCATACGACGCATATACCGGCAGGTGGCGAAGGGCCAACCCGGCATCCAGCCCACACGGAACAGATCGCTGTCTGATGCCCCGAGGCGGCGTGCCTGCTCGTAGTAGGCGGGATTGTCCAGGTCCGGCAGTTCGAGGCGGTCGAGGTCGCGCCACTGTTCGAGCACGGGTCTCTGGATCTCGCCACCCTGAGACAGAGATTGCAGTCGGTACCAGACATTGCCCCAGATGTCGGTATAGTGCTCGAAGTCGCCTTCGACCCAGCGCCGCACCTGTATGCCGTGGTCGCAGGTGGCGCCTGTCAGATCCCGCCGCCAGTCGTCGTTGCCGCCGAACTGAAAGCCGATGCGATCCGGCGCCAGACATTCGATGTTGGCGATGATCACGTCCCGTGCCTTCATGGTCTGCTCCCCGCGATTGTTGGTCACCACAACTGTCACTGACACCTATGGCGAAAACGAGGTTTCGGGCAAACGGCTGGTTGCCGCAGGTGACACTGTGCATCGCCGCGAGCAGGCCGATACCTGCGATCCACACGCATCAATGTGTAAAATTATGTGTAAACATTTCACGGGATGGCAAGAGATGGCGACAAACCTGGCTCTCGATGATGCGCTGATCCAGGATGCGGTGGAGATCGGTGGGCATCGGACGAAGAAGGCCGCCGTCACAGCGGCATTGCAGGAGTACGTCCAGCGCCATCGTCAGCGGCGTGTTCTCGACTCTTTCGGTTGCATCGATTACGACGAGGAGTACGACTACAAGGCCCAGCGGCGCATCGAGTGAGGGTGCTCCCCGATACCTGCGTCTGGACCTGCGTCTGGACCTGCGTCTGGACCTGCGTCTGGTCCCTCGCCTTGCGGCGCCAGGATTCGACCTCGGCTCATGCTGACGAGCTTCGTCGCCTGGTCGAAGATGCCCAGGTCGGGCTGATTGGTCCCATCCGTCAGGAGATTCTCTCCGGGATTCAACGAATCGAACAGGTGGAAGCTCTGGCCGAACAGTTGCGCGCCTTTGTTGACCTGCCTCTGGAGGCCGAGGACCACGAGCGGGCCGCCCAGTACTTCAACCTCAGCCGTCTGCGCGGGGTGCAGGGGTCGAACACGGACTTTCTCATCTGCGCTGCTCTAGGTGCGCCAGTGGGTCGACTCCGGGCTCGCCCGGTACTTGATACGCAGGTGTGGTGTGTCGATACGGACGCCGTCCCGGTGCAGGCTGGTGACACCAGCCTCGGTGAGCCCCGTCGTCAACAGCGTGCGCTCGATGGGGTAGGTCTCCTGACCGGTGTGGAACATCTGCTCGATATTGTTTGTCAGGGGCGAGAAGAAGCTTGCCAGCGTACCGGGGGGTGAGGGCATGGGCAGGTAGATATTCGTCGACAGGGGTTGCTGGCGGCCTTTGAGGCGAGCGGCAAAGTTGAAGTCTCCCACCAGTCCGTTGCCGGCGATGACGCAACAGCGCAGGCCATCGACGTGTTCGTAGACATAGGCCCAGGGGTCCTTCATCAACGATTTCATTTCATCGATGGTGGGGAACACATCATTGAAACCCGGGCGTGCTGATGTCAGCGTGTGGCTGCGGCTCAGACAGGTCTCAAACAGTTCGCGCGACCACAGGCCCTCTGCGTGGGCGCGCCAGAACGCCTCCCCCCGGTAGCCCTGAACCCACTTGACGCCGGTTTCTCCACCGCGGCGCCGCTCGACCATGGCCTGCACCGTCTCAAAGGCATGAAAGTCACCACCGTCGATCCAGCTGACACCGACACACAGGGCCTCTTCCATCCGTGCATCCTCCGGCATCTCAACATCCGGTACGCGCCATGTGACCGGAAGCGACGAACCTGCCATGAACGGAAAGTTCAGTTCGCGGGAGGCCTGGTACATTTCCAGCGCCCAGTCCCAGTTCCATGACAGGTGCTTGTCGTTGAAGACGGGCACACTGCGCCCGCAGGTGCGGAACACGGACTCCATCTGCTTGAAGAATTCGTACCGGGGCCACAAGGTCTGGCCCTTGTCGTTGACGGGGTAGTCGCCATGCTCGGCGATGATCAATACGCCGTCGACGGCCAGGTCGCTGCCGCCCAGCGTGAGACACTCGGCGATTGTGGGAAAGAGGGTCAGCCCCGCATGGCGTGCCGCGCGTTCGGCGCTGACATCGTCGTCACCCACCTGGTCGACGTACATGGAAACGACGTCCATCTCCGGGCGGTGGTGGGCGCCGTTCCAGCCGTAGCCCTCGAGAAAGCGATCGACAATGTGCTGGGCGTGCGCGTGTTTGCGATAGATCGACACAAGGGCGGCAATGCGGGGACGTTTCATGTAAGCAGTTTTCCCCCGCGATAGACCTCAACGCCGCGCGCGACACTATTCAGCAGCAGGCGCGACTCGGCCGAACCCCACACGCGCATGAGTTCCAGCATCGTACTCTCCTCACCATCCCAGGGAAAACCGAAGACGACATCAAAATCATCGAGGGTGCGACCCAGGGCCGGATAGGCGGAGGCCGCCTCGCCGATGGTGCCGAGACGAGGGTCCTCGCCCGCGCGCATGACGAAGCCGGAGGGCAGGAAACTGCCGGCGACGAATCGAGCCGCCGACCCGGAGCGTGTCGCCAGGTCGCGGGCGATACGGACCAGATCAGCGTCGAGTTCGATGCCACACGCCTCGTAGCCCAGCAGGTCGGCCATCTGGTCGGAGTGGTGGCCGAGGATGCGCGTGACCTCGGCGCTGGAGTAGTTCGCCGTGCCGCTGGCGAGGCGGCGGCCGGCCTGCGT
>CALFPI010000780.1 GCA_937919035.1 uncultured Gemmatimonadaceae bacterium | reverse complement strand
CCACGGAGCACAGTGTAAATCGTGCGCCGTGTGGGCAAAGGAACGGGGCCGGCAATCCGGGCGCCACTACGCCGCACCGTTTGCACGATCTCGTCCACGGAGCGATCTAGCGCCGCGTGATCATAGGCCTTAAGCCGAATGCGAATCCTATCTACAGCCACGTCGTTCCGCTCCCTCTCTCTTGCCTAAAACCCAGAATCCTATGAAACCGATTACTCACTGACCTCTGTAACCACGCCCGAGCCAATCGTACGACCACCCTCGCGGATGGCGAAACGAAGTCCGGGCTCAATGGCGATGGGCTGAATCAGATCAACATCCATGGTGACATTGTCACCAGGCATGACCATCTCGGTGCCCTCAGGCAGCCCGATGTTACCAGTGACGTCGGTCGTACGGAAGTAGAACTGAGGACGATAACCGGTGAAGAAAGGCTTTTCACGCCCACCCTCTTTGGCGGTCAGAACATAGACCTCCGACTTGAACTTCGTGTGCGGAGTGATGCTGCCCGGCTTGCAGAGCACCATGCCTCGCACCAAGTCCTCTTTCTCGACTCCACGCAACAGAATACCAACATTATCACCAGCCTGGCCACTGTCGAGAAGCTTGCGAAACATCTCGACTCCGGTGCATACCGTCTTGCGAGTCGCGGTGATACCCACCACTTCGACGTCCTCGCCGACCTTGACAGTACCACGCTCGATACGACCGGTACCGACGGTCCCACGTCCCGTGATGGAGAACACATCCTCCACCGGCATCAGGAAAGGCTGATCAACGGGCCGCTCGGGGAGTTCGATATACTCATCGACTGCCGCCATCAACTGAATAATGGAACCCGAACCGATTTCACCTTCATCACCCTCGAGTGACTTGAGAGCCGAACCACGAATGATCGGAACGTCATCTCCCGGGAAGCCGTACTCTGACAGCAACTCACGGGTCTCCAGCTCAACAAGATCCAGCAACTCAGGATCATCAACCATGTCGACTTTGTTCATGTAAACAACGATCCGCGGCACGTTGACCTGTCGGGCGAGCAAGATATGCTCACGCGTCTGGATCATCGGGCCGTCAGCAGCGCTGACTACCAGAATCGCACCATCCATCTGCGCAGCACCAGTGATCATGTTCTTGATGTAGTCCGCGTGACCAGGGCAATCGACGTGCGCATAGTGGCGCGTCAGTGTTTGGTACTCCTGGTGTGACACGTTGATCGTCACTCCACGGGCCTTCTCTTCCGGCGCATTGTCGATATCAGCAACACCACGAGCCGTAGCGAGTCCCTGGCTGGCGAGGTAGTTACAGATCGCTGCCGTCAGCGTGGTCTTACCGTGGTCCACGTGACCAATGGTCCCTACGTTCACATGGGGCTTATTACGCTCGAACTTATCTTTTGCCATTTCCTTGGTCTCCCTTTGCTATCTCTCTGCTTGTCCTGTGATCTATTGACATCCTGTTGTCGAACTCAGCGCCCGCCTTTGGCTTCGCCTGTGCCCTGAACACGCGCGACGATCTCTTCCATAACCGACTTGGGCACTTCACGAAATTTCGAGAACTCCAGGCTGAAAACTGCGCGTCCCTGAGTCAAGGACCGCAACCGCGTTGCATAGCCAAACGTCTCTGACAACGGAACATTGGCGGTGATCACCTGCGCATCGGACCGGGGATTGATCCCTTCGACCTCTGCACGATGCGAGTTCATATCGCCAATGACATCGCCCAAATACTGCTCCGGCACGACAACATCCAGACTCATGATCGGCTCCATCAGGAACGGCTTCGCCCTGCCGGCGCCGTCCTTGAATCCCATGGAGCCGGCGATCTTGAATGCCATCTCCGATGAGTCGACGTCGTGATACGATCCGTCAACAAGTTCTACCTTCAGGTCCTCGATCGGGTAGCCAGCAACTGGTCCGTTCACCATCGACTCGGCAATGCCCTGCTTCACTGCATTTACATACTCTCGGGGAACCGACCCACCGACGGTCTTGTTCTCAAAAACCAATCCGGTTCCGGCTTCGCCGGGGTAGAGCTCCAACTCCACGTGGCCATACTGCCCACGACCACCGGACTGGCGAACAAACCGCCCCGTACCGTGGCTCTGCACACGAAGGCCCTCTTTGTAGGCCACCTGCGGCTTGCCGACGTTGGCCTCAACCTTGAACTCACGGAACATTCGATCGACGAGAATCTCAAGATGCAACTCACCCATACCCGAAATGACCGTCTGTGCCGTATCGGGATCGACGCGAACCCGGAACGTGGGATCCTCTTCCGCCAACTTGATAAGAGCCGCTTGCAAGGCTTCCTGATCTGCACGAGTCTTCGGCTCAATGGCAACGTGCACGACCGGCTCGGCGAACACGATCTTTTCAAGAGTGATCTGATGGGCTTCGTCGCAGAGCGTGTCCCCTGTCGTCGTATCCTTCAGACCGACAACGGCGACAATGTCACCTGCGTGCACATCCTTCTTTTCGCTCCGATCGTTCGCGTGCATCTCCAACAAGCGGGATACGCGCTCGCGACGACCTCTCGATACGTTGTAAACGTACGAACCAGCCTGCAGCGTGCCCGAGTACACCCGAAGGAAGGATAGGCGCCCAACGAAGGGATCGGTCATGATCTTGAAGGCCAGAGCACAGAAGGGCTCCTCGTCCGACGCCTGACGCGTCACCAACTCCTCGGAGTTAGTCAGATGCCCCGTTACTGCCGGAACATCAGCCGGCGAAGGCAGGTAGTTTACGACGCTGTCAAGCAGACGCTGAACCCCCTTGTGCTTGAAGGCGCTACCACAACAGACGGGAACCGCCTTCTGGGCAATGGTCGCCTTGCGCAAGGCCGCCATGATCTCCGCCACATCGATCTCGCCACCCTCAAGGAACTTCTCCAGCAGACCGTCGTCGAACTCCGCGACAGCATCCAGCAGCTTCTCTCGGTACTCAAGGGCAAGTGTCATGAGATCTTCCGGGATCTCGCCCTCGAAAAAATCTGACCCAAGGGAGGTCTCTTCGTAGGTGATCGCCTTCATGGTGACAAGGTCAATCAGACCCGTAAAAGTCTCACCGGTGCCGATCGGCAATTGAATTGGTACAAAATTGCTTCCGAGGCGATCGTGCAGCATGCCCAACACGTTGTAAAAATCTGCGCCATTCCGGTCCATCTTGTTGACGAAGGCAATTCTGGGGACCTCATAGCGGTCCGCCTGGCGCCACACAGTCTCGGACTGCGGCTCCACGCCACCAACGGCACAGAAAACCCCAATTGCACCATCAAGAACACGCAACGAACGCTCTACTTCAGCAGTGAAATCGACGTGTCCCGGCGTGTCGATGATGTTGATTCGGTGGCTCTTCCACTCACAGGCCGTAGCAGCCGAAGTAATCGTGATGCCACGCTCACGCTCCTGCTCCATCCAGTCCATGGTGGCATTGCCATCATGGACCTCGCCCATTCGGTGCAGGCGCCCCGTGTAGTAAAGGATACGCTCGGTCGTCGTCGTCTTGCCCGCATCAATGTGGGCGGCGATCCCGATGTTCCTTGTCATTGCGATACTATGTGTTCTGGGCACGATTTGCCTTACCTCAAGGCTACTACACTATGATGGAGGAGCGATTGCGAATACATCGATTTTTACGTCTTGGAACCTAGAAGCGATAGTGAGCGAACGCCTTGTTGGCCTCAGCCATGCGATGAACATCATCGCGGGCGCGGACCGCGCCCCCTTCACCATTGGCAGCAGCGATCAACTCATTGGCCAAGCGATCGGCCATCGTCCGCTCAGAGCGCTCGCGCGCATAGCGAATCAACCACTTGATCGCTCGCGTGGTTCTCTCCTCGGGGCGAACCTCGAGAGGAACCTGCAACGTCTGCGAGCCCACACGCCTTGACTTGGTGACGACCATAGGCTTGCAATTTTCAACAGCCTT
Organism: uncultured Gemmatimonadaceae bacterium; assembly: GCA_937919035.1. Classification (GTDB taxonomy): domain Bacteria; phylum Latescibacterota; class UBA2968; order UBA8231; family UBA8231; genus UBA8231. The sequence continues at coordinate 2,802 of CALFPI010000780.1, read as the reverse complement.
CAGAAACACATCCAGGCCCTGCTGGTCCGAGCGGGATGTTACCATCTCGACAGCCTTATAGAAAATCTGCTCAGACGTGCTTTTCTTGCCCGAGTTCATCATACAATTGATAAACCTCGTGGCTAGCACGTTGTGAAACTTTGGATCCGGAAGGATCTGACGCTTTACCGCACGCCTTCTGCGCGACATAACTCTTGCCTACCTGTTTACGAGTCCGCGCGGCGGGCGCCGTACTTGGAACGGGCCTGCTTGCGTTCGGCGACACCGCTGGCGTCGAGAACGCCGCGAATGATGTGATAACGCACCCCTGGAACATCCTTCACGCGACCGCCACGCACCAGGACGATCGAGTGCTCCTGCAGATTGTTCCCTTCACCGGGGATATAAGCGGTGACTTCCTGCCCTGTCGTCAAACGAACACGTGCCATCTTGCGCAACGCCGAATTCGGTTTCTTCGGCGTTGTCGTATAGACGCGCGTGCAGACACCACGGCGCTGTGGACAGCCCCGCAGAGCGGGTGAATCGGTGCTCGTTTTGGCCTTGGTGCGACCCTTGCGAACCAGTTGACTGATTGTCGGCACTTGCGTGGAGCCTCGCGGTTATTCTGGGATTCACTTCAGGCACCGCGTTTCTGCGGTACGCCCTTCAGACACAGGCGGTTACGACCGGAACAAGGCCGGCTGTAACCGCCCGAAGCGCTAAATATGATAACCACAAAAGCTAAGCATAAACCTATGGGTCGTCAATACTTGAATCTACTTCTGAACGCCGTCCCGCCTAACCAATTGGGACATTACTTCCTTCCGCGTGGGTCTGCGGCGGCCCGTCGATTCTACTCGCCGACGACCACTTCTCTTGCCCCCTCAAACTCGGGTTGGCTTTGGCCGTTGCCGTTGGTGCTGGTCTCCGGCTGCAGATCTTTGTAGGTGACACCGCGGTAAGGTGCTGAGCCAGTGCCGGCGGGAATCAATCGACCGATGATCACGTTCTCTTTCAGACCGCGAAGATGGTCGACTTTTCCCTGAACGGCCGCCTCTGTGAGCACTCTGGTGGTCTCCTGGAAGGAGGCCGCAGAGATAAAGCTATCCGTGCGGAGAGAGGCACGCGTGATACCCAGCAGAATCGGTTGCACAGTCGCTGGATCACCGCCCTCGCCGATGACTTTGTCGTTTTCGCCACTGAAGCGAATCTTGTCGACTTCTTCACCTTCAAGGAAGTTCGTGTCCCCTGGATCCAGCACCTTCACCTTCTGCAACATCTGCCGGACGATCACCTCAATGTGCTTGTCGTTGATCTCCACGGCCTGCAGTCGATAGACGTCCTGAATCTCATTTACCAGGTACTGCTGGACCTTATGTACGCCCTGGACCGCCAGAATGTCGTGCGGATTGACCGCGCCCTCCGACAAGCGCTCGCCGGCGACCACATGATCGCCTTCGTGGACGCGCATGTGCTTGCCGTAGGGCACGAGGTACTTGCATTCCTCTCCCTCGGGGGAGGTTACCAGGACCTCGCGGTTGCCACGAACGAGCCCACCAAAGTCGACCACACCGTCGATTTCTGAGATGACAGCCGGTTCTTTCGGTCGGCGCGCCTCGAACAGTTCGGCGACGCGAGGCAAACCACCGGTAATATCGCGCGTCTTGGTGCGCTCACGTGGGATCTTTACCAGTCCTGAGCCCGGAAATACCTGGTCTCCGTCAGCAACCAAGAGGCGAGCACCGACTGGGATGACGTAGGTCCTGATTCCTTCAACTCCGACCACTTCGATCGTCGGACTCAGGGTTCGATCCCGCTGTTCGACGACCACCCTGGCGCTCAAGCCGGTTGTTTCGTCGAACTCTTCGCGAATTGTGACATCATCCCGCAGATCGGTGAATTTGATGATTCCGGCACGATCCGTGATGATGGCGTTGCTGTAAGGGTCCCACTCATAAACGACCTGAGCCGCCTCGACCTCGTCACCCTCTTCGACTTTGAGGACCGAACCGTAGGGCACATTGATCCGGTGTCTGACTCGGTTTTGCTCGTCCTTCAACTCGATCTCACCACTGCGACCTGTCACAACTCTACCCAACTTGGGATGCTCTACCGTGCCGATGTTCACCATGTGCACAGTGCCGGGGCGACGGGCCGTGATCTCCGACTGCTCCGCAATACGGCTGGCAGTTCCACCGATGTGGAATGTGCGGAGAGTCAATTGCGTACCGGGCTCACCGATCGACTGGGCGGCGATGACACCCACAGCCTCACCGATATTGACAATGCGGCCAGAGGCCAGGTTGCGACCATAACACTTGGCGCAAACTCCTCTCATGGACTCACAGGACAATACGGAACGGATCCGAACCTGCTCAAAACCGGTCTGTGCAATACGGTGCGCGTCATCTTCTTCGAGCAAGCTGTCGGCGGCGACAACAACGTTGTCGTCCTGATCGACAGCATCTTCAAGCAACACTCGTCCGACGATGCGGTCTGCCAATGGTTCGACGATCTCTTCGCCGTCCTTCAGTGCCCCGATCCAGATGCCTTGCCGGGTGCCGCAGTCCATCTCGCTGATGACGACATCCTGAGCAACATCGACCATTCGGCGTGTCAGATAGCCCGCCTCGGCTGTCTTCAGGGCCGTATCGGCCAGGCCTTTGCGCGCCCCGTGTGTCGAAATGAAGTATTCGAGAACTGTCAACCCCTCCTTGAAGGAGGCGATGATCGGAGTCTCGATGATTTCACCAACGGCGCCGGTGAGCTTCTTTTGTGGCTTATTCATCAGTCCACGCATGCCGCCGAGCTGCTTGACCTGAT
>CALFPI010000779.1 GCA_937919035.1 uncultured Gemmatimonadaceae bacterium | reverse complement strand
CGGGTTTCTCGGTGAATTCCGTGACATGATAGAGGATGTCATCACCCACGCGGCACAGCTGCTCCCCTTTGCCGATATAACCATAGCCGGTCTCGGCTCGCGTCGGCCTGACCCCCACGGTGAACAGCGTCTCCGGATATCTGTCGGCGGCGGCGGACGCCGACGTCAGCAGGCGATTGAACTCGTCGGGCCTGCCGACGTAGTGATCGGACCCGAGACTGGCAATCGTGCAGCCAGGCCAACGTGCCTCGAGCAAGGCACATTCCAGCGCTACGGCTGGCCCCGTGTTACGCAGGGCCGGCTCGATGATCAGATGATCCTCCGGCAGGTCGGGCAACTGTTCGCGGACAAGTCCGTCCATGCCGGCGCCGGTGGACACGTAGATGTCATCGATTCCGGCGATCGGTGCGATACGCGCCACCGCCTGCTGCAGCATGGTCTGCTCACCAGCCATGGCGTGGAACTGCTTGGGCCGGGACTGCCGGCTGTAGGGCCAAAGGCGCGTGCCCACGCCGCCTGCACGAATGACGAATTTCAGCATTTGACACCTGCCGTTCCGGGGGCTGCCACGAGGTAGCGCAGATCGCTGGTCTTCGGCGTCACATCAACGGTGCGTCCCGCCGGTATCAGCGCCGTCCGGGCCAGAGCCAGATCCGCGTCCGCAAAGCGCCCCTCACCTGCGATGACGGTGACGGCGGCGAAAGCATCCGTCGTCGTCAGAGTGCGCGTGGCAGCACCGTGCAGCGTCAGGCTGAACTCGGCTGCGTCCACGAGGATCACCCCATCCGGTCCCGGGATGGGTGCCGCCAGCGGCCGCGGAACGTCGCTGGCGAAATCGGTCACCGCCAGGCCGCGAGTGATATGCAGGTCGCGCGGCTGGCCATCGAGACCGAGGCGGCCATAATCGTACAGACGGAACGTCAGATCACTCGACTGCTGCACCTCGTAGACCATGACCCCTCGACACAGGGCATGTACGGTACCTGCCCGGAGAAAGACGACGTCATCAACGGCCACATCCTGATACAGCACGGCCTCTTCGGCTCGGCCCTCCGTCAGGGCCTGTCGCAGAGTGGCCTCGTCGGTGCCTTCCCGCAGCCCCAGAGCCAGACGCGCGCCATCGGAGTGCAGCACGTACCAGGCCTCCGTTTTGCCGAACGTGCCCAGCCCTTCAGCCCGCGCGTACGCGTCATCTGGATGTACCTGGATGGAGAGATCCTCCTGCGCATCGATGAGCTTGATCAACAGCGGGAAATCATCGCCGTAACGAGCCTGCACGGCAGCACCCACAAGATCCTGTCCGTAACGGGCGATGACAGCCCGCAGGCCCAGACCTGCCAGCGGGCCAGCGCACACGACACATTCCTGTCCAGGCAGGGCGGAGACCTCGAAGGACTCACCGATGGGCACGTCCGGTGGCAGATCCTTGCCGAATCGTTGCAGGCGGCGCCCACCCCAGACGATTTCTCGCAGATATGGCGCAACGGGGATGATCCGGGGAAGGATCTGGATCGGGATGTCGACTTTTGGCGGATTCATGGCCGATGAATCTACGGCCTGGTGCAGTCTGGCGTAAGAACGGTGCGGGTTGGTGTCGAACCTGCGCTAGACGAAGGCCTCGTTCGCATCACCGCGAGTGATAACGATCTGCCCCTGGTCCTCGAGCTGGCGACATTGCTGCACAATGCGCAGTTGCACCTCTTCGACCTCGCTCAGGCGCATGGGACCGAGAAACTCCATCTCTTCGGTGATAAACTGGCGTACGCGTTCGGACATATTGCCCAGAACCTTGCCCTTCAGCTCCTCATCGGCCGCCTTCAACGCCACAACCAGGTCCGTCTGCTCGACTTCCTTGAGCAGCACCTGCAACTCGCGGTCGGTGAGTTTCACCAGATCGTCGAAGACGAACATCATGTTCCGCACCCGCTCGGCGATCTCCGGATCGGCCCCATCCATCCGGTCGAGAACATTCTTTTCGACGGTGGATCCCGTAAGATTGAGAATGTCAGCCACAACCTTGGGCCCGCCCACATCCTGATTGCCACCAAGAATATCACGCAGGTTCGCCTCGAGGCTTTCCTCAATCTGCTTGAGCACGTTGGGCGTGATGTTCTCCATCGTTGCGATGCGGTAGGCAACCTCGGCCTGCAGTCGCTCCGGCAGTTGTGCCAGAATGCCGCCGGCCTGATCGGACTCCAGTTGCGACAGGATGAGAGCGATCGTCTGCGGATGCTCATTGGAGATAAAGGGAGCGATCTGCTGCGGTGCGACGTTCTTCAGGATATAGAACCCTGAGGTGCTGCGCGTGTTGATCCGATCTAGGATCTCCTGCGCCTTTCTCGGCCCCACAGCCCGCTCCAGGACTTCGCGGGCAAAGTCGACCCCGCCCTGGGCCATCCATGCACCGGCTAGCAGGTGCTGCTCGAACTCTTGCAGAACCTGATCCATAGTGGCAGGCGTCACATTTTTCAGGGCTGCGATGGCCTGAGTGATCTCTTCGATCTCGAAGTCCGTCAGGAACTTCATCACGTGCCCGGAGGACTCCTGACCCATGGCAACCATGAGGATCGCCACTTTCTGCAGAGTCGGCAGGCCGTGTTCTTCCGCCTTGTCAGCAACAGGATCCTGCGGGGTCGCATACTGCGCCATGACCGAACCTTCACCAGGGGGCAATCGGGCTTCTCTATCTCCATCATCGGCGTCTGCCGCGGTTCCTTTGGTTTTTTTCGCCGCAGCTCTATACTTGCCCGCTGCAACTTCACTCGACACATATATGGGAGATCCCGATGGCCGACGCGCCACGCAACCTCGTTGATCCATATTCCCTGGCAGACAGCGACGGGTATTTCTGGGTAAAGGGAAATCTCCACTGTCATACGACCAATTCCGACGGACGCGTGGAGCCCCAGGCGCGGCTCGACCAGTACGTCGCGCAAGGGTATGACTTTCTTTGTCTGTCCGATCACCGCAAGATCACACGGGTGGACACAGTCGACGTGCCGGATGGCTTCGTGCTCATCCAGGGCGCCGAACTGCACCCGGCAAACCCCTTTGGTGGGCAGGTCCATCACTTCATCTGTCTCAACATTGATCAGGACATGGCGTGCGGGACGATGCCCCCGCAGCACGTGATCGACAACGTGCGCGAACAGGGCGGTCAGGTCTGGCTCGCACACCCGCACTGGAGCTCCGTCAATATCATCCGGGACACATTGCCGCTGAAGGGTTTCAGTGGCATCGAGGTCTTCAACAGCACCTGTCGGTTCATGGGGCGGGGCGAAGGAGCCGTGCACTGGGACGATTGGATGAGCCTGGAGGATCGCGTCTACCCCTGCCTGGCCAACGATGACACCCATGGTGCGCCGGAGGACAACCGCGACACGTACGAATCATGGACCATGGCCCGGGTCAAAGAGCGCACGACCGAGGCGGTCCTGGAGGCACTGGCGACGGGCGCCAGCTACGGCAGCACGGGACCTGAGATCCACTCGATCGAGATCAACAGCAATGGCAAGTCGGCCGAGGTCACGGTGAAATGCAGCGCGGCGCGACGGATTCACGCCGTGCAGGATACCTACGGCACCGAGTATCGCGAGGGGGGTGAGCTTTTCACCGAGGCGACGTTCTCCCTGCGCAACAACGCCAGGTGGGTACGTTTTGAGATCATCGGCCCCGAGGGCGACAAAGCCTGGTCGAATCCGGTGGATCTACGTTCCTGACGGCACTGACATGAAGCACGACGCCCGGCGTATCGCCATCATCGATCTGGGGTCGAACACGGCACGCCTCGTCGTTATGAATGCCGTTGCCGGGTACTCCTATCGCCTGGAGGATGAGATCCGCGAGGTCGTGCGCCTGCGTCAGGGCATGACCGAGCGGGGCCTCAGTGACGACGCCATCAGTCGAGCGCTGTCGACGCTGCGCCTGTTCAAACGATTCTGCGACAGTGCGGGGGCGGACGTCATTCTGCCGACGGCGACGAGTGCCGTGCGGGATGCCGCCAACGGTCCCGCCTTTGTCGCACGCATCCGGGATGAACTGGGGTTGGAACTGCGCATTCTCGACGGCGAGCGCGAAGCCTACTACGGTGTCATCGGCGCTCTCAACGAGGTCGGCCTGCGCGAGGGCTGCATCCTCGACATCGGTGGTGGCAGCGCCCAACTGTCCGAAGTGCGTCAGGGGCGTTACGTGCGTGGCGAGTCCCGCACGCTCGGATCGCTGGCGCTGACCGAGCGCTTTGTGCGCCACGACCCGGCGTCGCGCAAGGAACTCGGCGCTCTGCGCGCTGAGATTCAGGCACAGGTTTCTTCGATTCCCTTCATTGCGCAGAACTGTGGCAGGCACCTCGTCGGCCTTGGCGGCACCATCCGCAACCTCGCCAAGATCGAGACGATCCGTCAGCAGAGCCCACTGAACACGCTGCACGGATTCGTCCTGACCCGGGCCTCGATCGAGGCCTCTGTCAAGTTGTTCGGCGACATGCCCCTGGCGAAACGACAGAAGATTCCCGGCCTGAGTGAGGATCGTGGCGACATCATCCTTGCCGGAGCTCTGACCGTGCTGGGCGTGCTGGAACAGTTGCACACCGATGAACTGACAGTCTCTACTGCAGGACTGCGCGAGGGCGTGTTTTTTGAACACTTCTGGGAGCACCTGCAATACCCGGTCATTCCGGACCCGCGTCGCTTCAGCGTGCTCAATCTCGCGCGCAACTACCGCTACCATGAGCCCCATGCCAATCACGTGCGCTTTCTTGCGGGTCGGCTGTTCGAGCAACTGCAGCCGCTGCACGAAGGGGGTACCGCCGAGCGCGAACTGCTCGACGCCGCCGCCTTGCTGCACGACGTTGGTACTGTCATCGCCTATGACGGCCACCATCGACACTCAGAAACCCTGATTCGCTACAACGGCCTGGCCGGTTTCACGCAGCGCGAGATCGCCTTCATCGCGCTGCTGACACGATACCACCGCAAGGGCACGCCCGAACGGGACGGCTATGAATCGCTGTTGAGCAAGGAAGATGAGGTCGTGCTCAGGCGTCTGGCGGCCATCCTGCGATCGGCGGAGTTCCTCGAGCGTGGCCGCAACGCGGCCGTGAAGGATATCATCGTCAGTTGGAGTGATGAGGCTCTCCGTCTCACGCTGATCGCCGAAGAGCATCCCGCCGTCGAGATCTGGGAGACCGAGCGCAACGCCCTGCCGCTGCTCGGCAAAGCCTTTCATCGCACTGTCTGCCTCGATTCCCTGGCGGCGCCTCCCGCCCTGGGCTGAGACCGGTCCATACACCGCCTCTTCCGCGATCCCGGGGAGAGGCGTTTCTTATAGGGTTGTCACATCTCCGTCCATCCGCCTGCCCACCGTCGAAAACAGGATCATGTCAGAAGCCGAAAAGATCATCTACTCGATGCATCGGGTTTCCAAGCTGCACAACCGGAAGCCGGTGCTCAAAGACATCTCCCTTTCTTACTTCTACGGCGCCAAAATCGGCGTCCTCGGCCTCAACGGTTCGGGCAAGAGCACCCTGCTGCGCATTCTCGCCGGCGTCGACACTGAGTTTGACGGTGAAACCAGCATCGCCCCGGGGCATACGATCGGCTTCCTGGAGCAGGAACCACATCTGCAGGCAGGCAGGACCGTGCGTCAGTGCGTCGAAGAAGGCATGCAGGAACTGGTCGATCTGGTCAAAGCCTACGAGCGGGTGAACGAGAAGTTCGCCGAGCCCATGTCCGACGACGAGATGAACGACCTGCTGGCCGAACAGTCCAAGCTGTCCGACAAGATCGAGGCCGCCGGTGCCTGGGACCTCGACAGCCGGCTCGAGCAGGCCATGGATGCCCTCCGTTGTCCGCCGGAAGACACGCTGGTCGATGTCATCTCTGGTGGCGAACGACGGCGTGTCGCCCTGTGTCGACTGTTGTTGCGCAAACCCGACATTCTGCTGCTCGACGATCCGACATACCATCTGGACGCCGAATCCGTCGCCTGGCTGGAGCATC
>CALFPI010000778.1 GCA_937919035.1 uncultured Gemmatimonadaceae bacterium | reverse complement strand
TGCACGATCGTCATGACATGGGCGAAGTCATTGGCGCCTTCGACCGTCCACAGCCGCATCGGCGACAGCAGCAGCCACGGCTGGATGGCCACCATGGTCACAGCGATGGCGCCACAACTGGCCCACAACCGGGGATCCGCCAGGCGTTGCCGCCAGCCACCCCCTGTCAATCCCCGACAGGTCAGATGGGCAACGACGAGGACGGGCCCCAGCAGCAGCGCGTTCAGACGCACGCTGGCCGCCAGGCCGATGAGGACACCGGCGAGAATCGACGCCCGCCACGACGGCCTCTGACTCGCGCCGAGAATGGCCGCCAGCGCGGCCGTCGTCAGCAGACAGAACAGGCTGTCGACGGTGCCATAGTGGGCCTGTTGAATGGCTGCCGGGGCGACGGCCAGAAACAGCACTGCGAGGGCTGCAGTAGCGGGTGAGAAAAGCCGGCGCCCCAGATGCCATACCACGAGCAGACACAGGCTGGACAGAGCCGCCGACAGAATCTTGGCGACGCGGTGGATCGTGGTCTCGTGCTCTACCGCTACACCGACCCGGTCGAGAGCTGCCAGAGTGCTGCGCAGCACGTAGAACGGGAGCGCGCCGTACATCGTAAAGGGGGGCCGCAGAGGATCATCAAGAGCCAGCGCGCCGCTGACGACGGAGTTCTCGTCCGGATGGAACGAGTAGTACGCCTGGCCCTGTCTGGCCGTCGGGTTCTGCGACACAACGAAGTCGACAACATCGCGATCCAGCCCCGACCACCGCAGGAAGCCGCCGAGCAGCATCGCCGCCACAGCCAGGGCAGCCCAGCGGCGCGCATGCCCGCTTCCTGAAGAGCGCCCCATTGTTGCACGGCCCGGTGGCCGCGACTCCAGCTTGGCGGTCAACCCGCGTGTCGCCCGCCGGCTTCGATTGGTGCCTCGTGATCCTGGCTGAGACAACTGGCGGGCGTGTGATCCGCCAGGACCTCGATGACCCGGCAATCGGCGATCCGGCCGCCACGGCACTGTTCCAGCATCCGGACCAATTCCGTCCGCAACGCCGACAGTCGGGCAATGCGTTGGTTTACCTGGAGCAACTGGGTGCGGGCGATGTCGTCGACCATCTCGCACGAGCAGTCCGGATCGTCTGTCAGTCCGAGGAGCTCGCGGATCGCCTCAAGGGTGAAGCCGAGCTCACGACTGTGGCGAATGAAGGCGAGGCGCTCCCTGTGACGGGGGTCGTAGCGGCGCTGGTTGCCCGTCGTACGCGCCGGCTCCGGCATCAGGCCGATCTGCTCGTAGTAGCGGATCGTCTGCACCTTGCAGCCCGTCTGCCGCGAGAGTTCGCCAATCGGTAACGTCTCTATTTGTGTCATGCTCTTGAACCTCCAGTTACTGGAGCTACTAGACTATAGCCGACGGGTGGCTGCGACACCAGTTGACCGGGCAGAACATGACCCATCTCGAAGAGAGACACCATGCTGCAACCTGATACACACATGGGCGTCGCGGAATCTGGCGCCACTGCCTGCGGGAACGATGCGTGCTGTGCACCCACAGACAGAGCCGCGGACGTGGGCAGCTGCTGCGGCGCGGAGGCGAGCGTCGATCTGCCGGTGACGGACGGTGAGGGCCTGACCTTCCAGATCGAGGGCCTGGACTGTGGCGAGGAAGTCGCGATCCTCAAGAGCGCTGTGGGATCGGTGGCTGGTGGCCAGGAGCGGCTACGCTTCGACGTGCTGAACGGACGTATGACCGTGATGGTCGGCGACGTCGCTGTGCAGGTTGAGCAGATCCTGCAGGCTGTGGCATCCACGGGGATGAGCGCCCGCCTGTGGACACCCGGCGGTCCGCCATCCAACGAGGCCGACGAAAATCGCCGTCGCGAGCAGACCCGTTTCACTGTGGCCAGTGGGTTGGCCCTGATCGCAGGCGTCGTGTTACACGTGTGGCAGGCTGGGAGCCCGGTCGAGGCGGTCCGTCTCCTGTGGGGCGGCGAGGCTCACGGTGCACCGCTGCCGGCAGCCGTCGCCTACGGACTCGCGACGATATTCGGTGGACGATTCGTTCTGCCGAAGGCGTGGTATGCAGCGCGCCGGCTACGCCCGGACATCCATCTGCTGATGATGATCGCCGTCATCGGCGCCATCGCCATCGGCGAGTGGTTCGAGGCGGCGACGGTGGCATTCCTGTTTGCCCTGTCCCTGGCACTGGAGAGCTGGAGCGTCGGTCGTGCACGGCGGGCGATTTCGGCGCTGCTCGACCTGGCGCCGACAATGGCGCGCGTGAAGTTCGACGACGGCCGGGAACTCGAGACTTTGGCAGTCGATGTGGCTGTCGGCACCCACTTCGTCGTGCGGCCCGGCGAGCGCATCCCCCTCGATGGCCAGGTCGCAGCCGGGTCCAGTACCGTCGACCAGGCGCCGATCACCGGTGAGAGTGTCCCCGTCCTCAAGGAGATGGGCGCCGATGTCTTCGCCGGCACCGTGAACGGCGATGGTGCCCTGGAGGTGGAGAGCACGCGCCGGGCAGAAAACACGACCCTGGCCCGCATCACACGCCTGGTGGAGCAGTCCCACGCACAACGCGCCCGGGCCGAGCAGTGGGTGGAACGCTTCGCCCGTATCTACACGCCGGCAGTGATCGTCCTGGCCGTCGGCGTCTGCCTTGTGCCACCACTGCTGCTGGGAGGGCTCTGGACGGATTGGTTCTACCGGGCCCTGGTCCTTCTCGTTGTCTCCTGTCCCTGTGCCCTCGTCATCTCGACACCGGTGAGCATTGTCGCCGCCCTCGCTACGGCCGCGCGCCACGGCGTGCTCGTCAAGGGTGGCGTGTTCCTGGAACTGCCCGCCCGGCTGCAGGTCCTGGCCTTCGACAAGACGGGAACCCTCACCCGGGGCGAGGCCCAGGTCGTTGCCGTGCTCCCTCTGGATGGTCACACCGAAACGGAATTGCTGGAACGCGCCGCCGCCCTGGAGATCCACAGCACCCACCCGCTGGCGCGTGCAGTGATCGCCCACGCGCGCAGTCGTGGGATCACCCCCAACGCCGCGCTGAACATCCAGGTCCTCGGCGGCAAGGGTGTCACCGGTACCTACGAGGGAAAACCGCTCTGGCTCGGCTCGCGGCGGTTCTTCGCGCAACGAGGCTTTGAGCTACACGCCGTCAACGAGGCGGCGAAAGCGTTCGAGGAGAAGGGGCAGACGGTGGTGCTCATTGGCGACGATGAACACGTCTGTGGACTGCTGGCCCTGGCCGACACGGTTCGCCCCGAAGCGGCGGCGGCCCTGGCGGCACTACGCGCCCTCGGGATCGATCATCTGATCATGCTCACGGGCGACAACAGGGCTACTGCGGAGGTGATTGCCGGCCAGGTCGGCATCGACGAGGTACACGCTGACTTGCTGCCTGAGAACAAGCTGGCCGTCGTCGAACGGCTGGTGACCCGCCACGGCCTCGTGGGCATGGTGGGGGATGGGGTCAACGACGCGCCGGCAATGGCCCGCGCCAGTCTCGGTATCGCCATGGGCGCAGCCGGTAGCGACGCTGCCATCGAAACGGCGGACGTGGCACTGATGACGGATGAGCTTTCCAGGCTGCCGTGGCTCATCGGCCTGTCGCGCCGCACGTTGCGGGTGATCCACCAGAACGTCGCGGTCTCGCTGGTGGTGAAGGCCGGCTTCGTCGTGTTCACCGTTGCCGGCGTGGCCACCTTGTGGGGCGCCATCGTCGCCGACATGGGAGTGTCCCTGCTGGTGGTTGCCAATGGGCTGCGGCTCCTGCGGGCAGGTGATTCTCTGTGACGGAACCGATCACGTCCGCCGGTTGGCCCAGTTTCATGACGCGGTCATTTCGGGGGTTTAAGTCAATGCCTCACGCTCCGGTGTACCTGTGAACCAGCGGTAGAGCGAAGGGAGAATCAGCAAGGTCAGCATGGTAGAAGTCACCAGACCGCCGATCACAACAGTGGCCAGGGGCTTTTGCACCTCGGAACCGACGCCACTCGACAGCAGCAGCGGGATGAGCCCCAGGCTGGCAACCAGGGCCGTCATGAGCACGGGCCGGAGCCGCAGTTCGGCCCCAGTCAGGACTGCATCTTTCAGCTCGCGGCCCTCAGCCACGAGTTGGTTGATGTACGACACCATGACGACCCCGTTGAGCACGGCCACGCCGAAGAGGGCGATGAAACCCACTGAAGCGGGAACACTCAGGTTCTGACCACTGATGTAGAGGGCAATAATCCCGCCAACCAGGGCAAAGGGAACATTGAGGATGATGAGCACGGCGTGGCGGATCGAGTTGAACGCCGAAAACAGCATGATGAAGATGAGGAACACCGTCAGGGGCACGATGACGGACAATCTCTCCATGGCCCGCTGTTGCAGTTCGAACTGGCCACCCCAGGTCACCAGGTAGCCCGGCGGCAGATCGACCCGCGCATTGATCGCCTTCTGTGCATCCGCCACGAACGAACCCATATCCCGGCCGCGCACGTTGCACTGCACGGTGATGAAGCGCTGGTTGTTCTCACGTGTGATCTGTCTGGGACCAACGATTTCATCCATCGTCGTCAACTCTCCCAGCGGCACCAGTGCTCCACCGGGAGCCGGCACCAGGATGCGTTCGATTGCCTCCCGCCGATCTCTGCTGGCGGGAGCGTACCGCACGAGGATGTCGAAGCGCGGGATGCCCTCGAAGATCTGTCCAGCCGTCTCGCCACCTACAGCGGTACGCACGATCTGCTGCACGTCGGCGACGTTGATACCGTAGCGGGCGATGGCACCGCGGTCGACACGAATGCGCAACTGCGGCGTGCCCGTCACCTGATCCTTCTGCACATCGGCGGCTCCCGGTATCGAGGCGATGACCTGTTCAATCTCGGCCGCTTTCTCCTTGAGCACCTCCATGTCTGGGCCAAAGAGCTTGATCGCCAGCTCCGCCTTGGTCCCGGTGAGCAGTTCGTCCACAGCGGCGGCAATGGGCTGCGTGAAGTTGAACTGCGCTCCGGGGAAGTCCTCGAAGGCCTCACTCATGATCGCGTACAGGGCTTCTGGTGTGGCCGCCGTGGTCCATTCTTCCTGCGGCTTCAGGGAAACAAAAGCTTCGGCGTTGTTCACGGGATCCGCATGTGCTCCCACCTCGCCACGACCCACACGCGACACAACCCGCTTAACCTCCTCCGGGAAGCGTTCCATGAGGCGGCGCTCGAAGGCGGTGACCATGCGCCCCGCCTCGTCGAGGTCGATAGACGGCGCCATGGTCACACGCACCATCAAGTCCCCCTCGTTCAGGCGTGGCACAAATTCCGAGCCCAACAGGGGAAACAAGGCAACACCGAGAACCAGCATTCCGGCGAATAATCCTATAGCGAGAGCGCGAGACTGGACGAAGGTCGCCAGCAACGGTCGGTAGCACTGGCGCAGGAAACGGACGATGCGCGTGTCCTCGTGGGTACCAGCAGCACCCTTTGGTCGGCGCATGAGCAGATAGGAGGCGACGGGGACGAGGAACGCCGTGAAGATCAGCGAGCCCACCATAGCCAGAGCCACTGTGTATGCCAGAGGGCGGAAGGTCTTGCCCTCCACGCCTTGCAGGGTGAACAGCGGCAGGAACACAACAATGATGATGAGAATGGCGAAAGTCACGGGTCGTGCCACTTCAACACAGGCGCGGGCCACGACGTGGACTTTCGACTCTTCGGGACTCGATTGCCGCAGCACACGATCAACGTTCTCCACCATGACCACGGCGCCGTCCACCATCATGCCGATAGCGATCGCCAGTCCTCCCAAAGACATCAGGTTGGCAGAGATACCCAGGGCTTTCATCATGATGAAGGCGAAGAGGATGGAGAACGGGATCGACAGGGCCACGACGATGCTGGGACGCAAGCCACCGAGGAAGACGAAGAGGACGACGACTACCAGGATGACCCCCTCCTGCAGCGCGTCGGTCACCGTCGCCAGACACTTGGCCACGAGTGTTTCCTGGTCGTAGTAGGGCACCACGTTCAGTCCCGCTGG
>CALFPI010000777.1 GCA_937919035.1 uncultured Gemmatimonadaceae bacterium | reverse complement strand
CTATGCGATGAACACCTCGCCGGATGGCGTCTTCGGGACGACTTCAACGCGTATTGATGGACGCAATCCATTGGTCAGTACCGCGACGTTGCGCAACATCCAGTCACACAACAATATCCTTTTCAACTACTCCAATGACGGTGGCAGTTCCTGGCTGCCGGCCAATAGTGCTGTGGTCATCAACGACACGGTTACGACGGGTGCCAACGCTGGTGGCGCAGCTGCCAACTTCGTGGGGCGCAACACGGCGTTCCCGCGGATGGATATATCCCTGACCGACGATATCTTCATTGTCTACGAGCGTTCCGTTGGCGGACTGGGATATACGCGGACAGATCTGAAGCCGGATATCATGCTGGCCAAGATGGACGCGGACAGCCTGAAACTGGGCAGCGCTCAACCGGTTCGAATTGGTGCGACCGGCACGGTAGGCAGCTTTGGTGGAATCCGTGTCAGCCCTGACAATGCCATAAACGTGACGCCGGATATTTCTGTCGGTGACAACGACGTACTGCACGTGATCTGGTACAGTCCGGAGTCGAATGCCATCCATCACAAGCAGCTTCCGGCAGACAGCTGGAATGACAACACCACCTTCGGCTGGGAGCCAGATGTGGCCGGCGTCAGCGTCGGTACTTTCGCTGATGAATTCGTCGTTGCTGCGGCCGCTACCGGTATCAACACCAACGGCTCAGATGATCATGTCCAATCGGGCAAGGTGCACTTGTTTCCGACAGTTGTCGTCGACAAGAGCCGTACGCCCGACCGGGTTTACACGTTCTGGAAGAGCTCGGCGGCGGCGGCGGCCAATGATGGCGGCGCCGAAAACATTTCCTACGCCATATCCAATTACAATGGTCAGGCCGGCGCCGGCGGTTCATGGGGAACGACGAATTTCGCTTTCCCAAATACCGGTGGCCTGGGTTCAGCGGGAACATTGTTCCAGGCTGGCTCAGCGTACAATATTGAGAGCCACTGGCAGTACGTGGATCGCGTCGCCGTAGTCGTCGATCCGCGCAAGAAGAATGGCGCGGACCTGCACATCGCTTTCTCCGGTGGCTTGAGTGTCACCGAGGCAAACGCAACCGGCGCGCGCAATGCGAACAACACCCCCCCCTCGGTCAGCATATATTACAGCCGTTTCAACGGCAACGAGTGGGAATTGCCGCAGGTTGTTGCCTCGCAGGCGAATGGTTCGACGGATGGCTTCCTGCCGTCCGCTGGTGCTGGTGGACGCGGGCATTCCAGCCTGTTCTCACCCTCCCTCGCTATGCGGGACGGTGACGACAACGTCTACCTGACATTCGTCGGTGGTTCACCGACGGGCGGCAATGGACTCAAGCACACAGCTGCCACAACAGCCGTAGTGGGCGCGCAGGCCGGTCGCGGTTACGGCGCCGGCGGCGAGGGCAGTATTGCACCGCTTCCGTACTTCAAGATCCTTGGCCGTGTCGTCACCTTCGATGATCTGTCGATCCCGAAGGGCGCCAATGTCTATCGGATGAGCTATGATCCAGTGGCGCCACAGTTGTTCCTCGGCGGTAATACGTCGTTGAGCAAGAACATGGTGACGGTCCTTGCCGGTGGTAACACCAATGGCTCCGGCATCGGCGCGACGACGCCAGGTTCCTCCACGGCGCCTGGTGGGTTTCTCACAGGACAGTGGATGCGCATTCACGACAGTTCTCTCGGCGTCGCATCGCTCACGCCCGGGACGGCGGGTGCCACCTTCAAGGGTGCCATCAGCCAGACGCAGGCGCAGAACGACAACGGCGCCTGGGAGGGACAGATCGATGACGATGGTTCCAGTGGTTTCGCTGAATGGGGGGACAATGGCGACAAGAACACGTTGCTGTTGAAGCTGAATGTCCTCGGAAGCGATTCTTCCTCGAACCTGCTGGTGATCGCCAATAGTACGGCTGCGAAAGCCCATGCCAGTAGCACCACTGGCGGCGGCAAGTCGCAGAGTGTTGGTATGAGCTTCCCGAATACCGTTTTCTCGGGTATCGAGACGCCATCGGCGACTATCGTCCAGGGGCGGACACGGAACCACGCCACGGCCCTTCTTGGACAGAATCCGATTGCACCCGGCACGCTGCAGGCTCATCGTCCACCCGTGGGTAGTTACTTCCTGATGGGTGCGAACATCTCCATTGTAGCCAACGATGTTGCCCCCGTGGTCAGTGTCGTATCTCCGGATGCGACAACGGCAACGACGGGTTTCTCCAACCAGACCTTCAGCATCCGCTACGTGTTGTTTGACTCGGATGACGGCGTCGGTACGACGACGGGAAAGAATGTCGCCACCGGCGATACGCTGAAGACGGAGCTCTACTACTACCCGGACAACGGTCTGTCTTCGGTCCGTGACATCCGCACCTTTGGTGTCCTGATCGTTGACGAAAATGACGCTTTCACGGCGGCCGCGAGCAGCCCTGGGACGGGTGATTTGACCGAGAGTTCCTCGGCGTCGAATGTGCAGACCTACGCCTGGGATGATCCAGGCGTGACACTGCAGAACGCCTTTGGTTGGGCGCCGATTACCAAGGTCCTGGACGGCACGTTCTACGTCTATGCCGTCGCTGATGATGGTTCGAACCCGCCGGTGTTTGATGTCTCCGCCGGACCGGTACGCATTCGCCACATTCCTCTGGCGAACTCCGTCGCTCCGGTATCCGTGGACACAGTGGACACGGGTGAGTTTGACGATCTCGACAAGACCAACCCGTACACGGTCAAGTTCCAGTTGATCGACTATGACGACAACGCCCAGGTGCGACTGTTCTTCTCGACCGTCGCTTCTCTGAGCGCTGCAGATGTCGGCATCACCGGTACTTTCCCGAACCTGACGCTCGACCTGGCCGGCGCCACGCCGATTCAGTTGTCGGACACGTTGCGCACGGACGAAGACACACAGTTCACCTTCGACGTGACAGCGCAGGGCAGCACGCGGGACTCGATCATCGCGCAGGGCAACTACACGATCTACGCGGTGGTTGCCGATGGTGACTCTTTCGCCGTCAGAGGCTCTGGTTTTGCTCTGGCAGTGCGTCACTCACCGGCCTTCGAGTTCACGGCGCCGCTGTCGGGCACGGTGAAGAAGATCAACACGACACAACAGTTCAATTACACCTTTGAGTGGCAGCGTGGTCGTTCCGATCAGGATCTGGACGGCAACGCCCGCATCACACTCTACTACACCGGTATTGATCCCAATACCTTCGACTACTCGGGCACGGACTCAACCCGACTGGTGGCAACTTCCGGCGCCAACGCTGGAAGCGCTGTCCTCATTCAGGGCGGGATCCGCGAGGATGACGAGGGGGCGGGCGACCAGTTTGTCTGGGACTTCAAGAATCCCCCAGGTGCGCTGCCGCGGACTTACAGACCGCCGTGGAATGGTATTTCCACCTATAACCCCCACCAGTACCGCCCAGTGCTTGCTACCACCGACACGGCGTGGGTCTACGCCGTGCTGGCGGACACACTGGGTAACACTCGCGTCGCCAGTGGTGGTGCCGTACTCCTGCTCGGTTCGCAGGAAACGCCCGCTTCGCAGACGCCGCGGGTCACGATGCGGACGCCGCCTGCGGGCGACCAGTTGCTGGTGAACGGTGACGTGGTCAAGCTCGAGTGGGATGCATTCCTCATCGACGACGGTACCGGTACCGACGATGCCTATCTGCGGCTCTACGCTGCGCCGAAGGGGAAGTACAAGACCCTGACGGAGCTGGAGAGCAATGTGACAGGCTCGGGTGGTGCCAAAGACGTGATCATCATCAACTCTCTCACCGGTTCGGACACGACGGTTACACACGTGACCACGCTGCGGGAGAGCAGTCCCAAGTTCTACAACTGGGACACCAAGACCACGTCCTTTGGTATCACTGGTACACCGACGGAATTCGACATCTTCATCGGTGCGAGCATGGACCCCTTCAGGACACATAGCGCCACGCCGGTTTACGTCAATGGTGTGGTCGACAGCATCGCGTCGGGGCTCGGTTCGCAGGCGCAGAAGGCAGTACTGTCGAAGGCTCCAGGTGTACTGCGAGTCGAAGGCACGGATCCGCTCTTCAGCATGGAGCTGAGTCCGGGTTCGCTGGTGGCCAGCACAGGTGACACGCTGGATCTCCAGGTTCTGACGAACTCTCAGGGCAGCAGCATCGATCAGATGGGCTTGTTCCTGAACGTTCCGCGGAACTACTTCGACGTCGTCAACCAGAATCCAGGTGGGCCGATGGTGCCCTTCGTGGACGAACTCGGTGCCTTCCAGACCGCCAGTACGGTGGCCCAGAACGACACCACAGCCGGTACCGCGCAGTGGATCAAGCTCAACTTTGTGGAGAGCGTGATCCTGGGCGAGGTGATCGGTCGAGTGGCGTCGCCATACGACAGTTCGCAGGTCGCAGCACGCCTGCAGCTGGTGGTGAAGAACTACAGTGGCGGTGCACCTCTCGACACCTTGCTCCAGTGGAGTGTCGAGTCCGGTCGCAAGACTGCGTTCCGCCGCGGCACCACGGAACTGGCACAGCCTCCGCGTGACGCCACTGTCATCCTGACGCCGCGGGCTCGCCTGCTCGTCACGGTGCCTCTGGAAGGTCGCTCGGATTACGCTGACACGCTGGACGCGCATCTGCGTCTGATCGGCGCTACCCAGGATATCACGGACCAGGACTACATCGCCGCAAACGATGTAGCCACGGTCTTCACGGGTGGTGGTTCCTCGGGAACACTTGTTGACTCAGTGCAGGTCATCAGCAACAGTTTCGGTACATTCCAGTTGACGCAGATCCCGGCAGGAATCTACGAGCTGACAGTCAAGGCTCCGGGTTTCGTCACGGGTCGCAGCGACACGCTGACTCTGTTCAACGGGTTGACGCAGGCGATTGAGCCGACCTTTGGCTCCGACGCTCTGGGCAATCTTTCGCCCGCCACACCTCTGGGCAACCTCCGGGGTGGTGACGCGACAGATGACAACCAGGTCGATATCTCCGACGCCAACCTGATCTTCAGCATCTGGAACCTTACCCCCGGTGATGCCGGCTTCGTTCGCGACGCCGACATCAACAACGATGGTGTGATCAACTCCATCGACCTGGGTTTCGTGACCAAGAACTTCGGCAACGACGGTTTTGGCGCACCCCCGGTGTTCCGTACCATCAACGAGGGTGGCGACAACTCCGCCGCCATCGCCAGGATGGTGGGCATCGAGGACGTCGAAGCCTGGTGGCCCGGCCGAGTGTTTGAGGTGACTGCCCGGGTAGAGGGTATGAGTGATGTGGCCGCCTACGGTCTGCGTATCAGCTACGATCCTGAAAAGGTGAAGCCGCTGGCCGCTGACCAGGCAGTCTCGCAGGGTAACGTCTTTGACGGCAACCCCGCAGGCTCGCTGTTCTTCCAGCGTATCCAGCCCGGCATCATCGAGGTGGCCTCTGGCCGCATCGGCGCCGACTGGTCCGCCAGTGGAGATGCAGAACTCGCCAGCATTCGGTTCGTCGCACTTGGCGATGATCCGGGCGTGATCGACATCATCAGTGGCGAAGTTGTGAACAGTGCCCACATCGGTCTCCCGGTTCGAGTGGATCAGGCGCGGGCCCTGCCGATGGTGGCAGCTCTGCACCAGAACTACCCGAACCCCTTCAACCCGTCGACGGAGATTCGTTTCGACATCCCGACAGCTCGGGACGTCAAGCTGCGGATCTACAACCAGCTGGGCCAGACGGTCCGCACGCTGGTCGACAATCGGATGAAGGCCGGGACCTACTCCTTCGAGTGGGATGGTTCCAACCAGACAGGTCACGGCGTTGCCTCCGGCGTCTACTTCTACAATCTGGAAGCCGGTGATTTCCGCGACCTGCGGAAGATGACTCTGGTCAAGTAGCCAGCAGGCGAGAGGGCGGACTGCGAAAGCGGTCTGCCCTCGAACCTCAGGCTTCCTGACGCAGACAGCTTAACAAGAAAGGCGCCCCGGGCCACAAGCCCGAGGCGCCTTTTTCGTTTGCTGGATTCCTATAACGCCTGCCGACAGGGGAAGCATTTTCCCACGACAGCTATGGGGTTTTTGCTGGAATCTGCGGGATTGAGGTGGAACTGCAGTATCTTCTCAGGCGTCATACTTGACTATGGGACAGTAACTTAGGCCTTACGGCGACTGCCACTTTCACACGGTTCGTGCCGGTCCGGGTTGGTGTGCCGCTCAGGATGGCTCCCTTCAGTGCTTCGGGCACGCCATTTGCGAGGACTCCGAGGACTGCGTTCCACGCACAGTCATCCGGCCGACTACGTGGACGGTAGGTACGCGAAAGCGCGCGAATCAATGAGACGACGTAACACCCACTCCATTCTTATGGCTCTCTTCGCCGTACTGGCGACAGGGCTGTTCGCTTCCGAGGCCCACGGTCAGACGTTGCGCCTGCGGCAGGTGGGAACGAATTCGACTCGTGTTGCGCTGCAGGTCGGACAGGTAATCAACATCGAAGTTGTCGCCGACCTCCAGGGCGTCGCCTCGGCGGGGATCGCCTTCTACATTACGGTTCCCTCCGGCGCCTTTCTGGTCAGTGATCAAGGCTTGCCGGGGCAGGTGGGCAACCAGCCCTTCCGTGTCCCGAGTGGCGGACTCTTCGCTGCGGGCGTTGTTGCCTCGAACTTACTCGTGCCGGAATCCGATGAAGTGGCGGCGACGATTCCCGGCCAGCAACTGGACTTTTCCGCCGTGATTGGCTTAGGCAGCGATCGAGAACGGACGGGAAGCGGCGTTGTGGCGACGTTCCAGCTCGTCGCCGTGCAGCCGATCGAAAACGGCTCGGTCAAGATCGACGACAACCCGGTGCGAGAGACAAAACTGGTCCTTACCGACGGCATCTCCGATCGTCGTTTCGTCACGACGCAGGGAATGGAGATCAACGTCACCGGCCTCGAATTGCTCGACATTCCCGACGTGATCCTGCAGCCCGGGCAAGCCGACAGCACGCAGATCGGTTCACTGGACAGGTATCTCGTCAACACGCTGTCGCCGGCCGATTCGATTCGCTGGACCTTTGAGCCAGCAAATCCGGACAGTGTCACGATTACAGTCGATCCGCAGACGCGCGTGGTGAAGGTCGTGCCGCAGGCGGACTGGCGCGGCAGTGTGCGCCTGGTGTGGACCGCCACGGATCCACAGCGGGCGTCACCGGGGCAACCCCTGCTGAGCACGACAGAAGTGACAACGATCATCGTCAACAACCGCCCCAGTTTCGACGTGGCACGGGATTCGGCCGGGGTCAAACGTATTTCTGTGCGGCTTGTGGAGGATCGGAATACGTTTGTTCCCGGGGTGATTACGCCCGATGAGCGGCAAGCATTCCGCGGCATCGACCTCGACGATCTCGTCATCGATCCGGATGTGACGAACCCCGACACCGAACTGAACTATGCTGTGGGCACGCTGCTGCCGCCTGGGGCCCCGGTGAGCAGTGCCAATGTGCGCGGCGGCGATTCGGCGACCCATGATCTGCTGGTCTGGTCGCGCCCGGATTTTGGTGGGACGGATTCCATCGGGGTCCGGGTGAATGGATCCGACACGACCACTGTGTTTGGTGGTCTCGACTCCCTGCGCGTCATCGTTCAGGACCGGTTTGGTGGCCGGGATACATTGCGGGTCATGGTCGAAGTGGAAGAGGTCGTCGATGCGCCACGCATCATCGAGACCGAATTGAATCCCCGCATGGCCAGAGGCGGCAGCAAGACCTACACGCTGTCCACGTTTGCCGAAGATCCGGATACACCTCTGAGCGATCTCATCATCACATGGGTGGACGATCCGGGCCGTTTCACCGTCGATACGACGCGGACCACGGCGGGGGAGTTGCTCCTGACGGTGAAGGGAGATCCTGCCTTTGTGGGTACTGGCAGGGTCGTTTTCCGCGTGGCAGACCCACTGAGCCCGGGTACGCTCTTCGACGAAAAGGCTTTTTTCTTTTCTTCGGCCGAGGCTCTGCCCCCTGATGTGTTC
>CALFPI010000776.1 GCA_937919035.1 uncultured Gemmatimonadaceae bacterium | reverse complement strand
CCCGGGCAGCGCCCCGTACGGCGTACCATCCGGGTCCACGGGCCAGGGCACGTCCCGATGCCAGTTCTGATTCTCCGCCCCCGCTTCGGTGACACGTGCCGTGGCACTGTGCAACTGCACACATGTGCCCAGGATCGCCTGCATGCGCGTCAGCACCGGTGGGTTGTCGAGGAGGAAGGCGAAGTCCTCGTCCTCTTCCAGCAGCTGATTGATGAACTGCCCCTCGTGGCGCAACTTCGTGCGGTCGAGGGCGGCGCGCAGGACGTCGACCTGCGCGGGCGTGATGGCGTTGTCAACGAGCAGATACCCCCACTTGCGGAAGAACGCCACATCACGCTCGAGTTCGGCCGAGAGCGTGGGGTTGAGGTGCTGCGGATAGGGTGGCTTCACTGGTTCTGTCATGCGGAGGCGTCCTCGAGCCAGTTACGTGCGGAGCTCTGTATCTGTCGATGGAAGTAGTGCGCCTTCACAGGCGTTCGCGCCTTTATCACAGGCGTTCGGCGCCGAGTTCGCGGGGCAGGACGTGTTTGATGTCGAAGATGACGTGCTTCGCCTTGGTGAAGGCAGTGATCCCGGCGGCGCCCAGTTCGCGGAAGGCATCGTGGGCGACGGCGAGGATGACGGCGTCGTAGGTGTCGTGGGGCACCGTCGACAACAGTTCAACGCCGTACTCGTGTTGCGCTTCCGCAGCATCGACCCACGGGTCATAGACGTCGACCTGCACGTGATAACTCTGCAGTTCGCTGATGAGGTCAACGACACGGGTGTTGCGGATGTCGGGGCAGTTTTCCTTGAAGGCGAGACCGAGAATCAGCACACGGCTGTTGACGACGTTGATCGCGGCGCCCGTCATGGCGCGGATGAGGCGGCCGACGATGTGCTGGCCCATCTGGTCGTTGATACGCCGGCCGGCGAGAATGACTTCCGGGTGGTAGCCGATCTCCTGTGCCTTGTGCGTCAGGTAGTACGGATCGACGCCGATGCAGTGGCCACCGACCAGCCCCGGTCGAAAGGGCAGGAAGTTCCATTTTGTGCCCGCCGCCAGCAGCACATCTTCGGTGTCGATGCCGAGGCGATGGAAGATCAGCGCCAGCTCGTTGATGAGGGCGATGTTCAGATCCCGCTGGGTGTTTTCGATCACCTTCGCCGCCTCGGCGACACGAATGCTGGACGCCTTGTGGGTGCCGGCGGCGATGATCGAGGCATAGAGCTCATCCACATAGGTGGCGGCAGCTTCGGTGGAACCTGACGTAACCTTGGTGATGCTCGGTAGACGATGCAGTTTGTCGCCGGGGTTGATCCGTTCCGGGCTGTAGCCGGCAAAGAAGTCCCGGTTGAAAGTGAGGCCCGAGCCACGCTCCAGTTCCGGCACGCAGACCTCTTCCGTCGCCCCGGGGTAGACCGTCGATTCGTAGATGACGACGTCCCCCCGTTTCAGCACCTGACTGATGGTCCGGCTCGCCGCCAGCAGCGCACGCATGTCGGGACGTTTGTGCTCATCGATCGGCGTGGGCACCGTGACGATGTAGGTGTTGCAGTCGCTGAGGGCTGCCAGGTCACTCGTCAGTGTCAACTGCCGGGCATCGGCCAGTTCCTCGGTGGAGACCTCCAGCGTCGCATCCTTGCCGGCGCACAGCGCTGCAATTCTCGCCGTGTCGATGTCGAACCCTGTTGTCGGGTAGTGCTTGCCGAATTCAACGGCCAGTGGCAGGCCGACGTATCCCAGACCGAGGACTGCGATACGAGCATCGGCAACAGATGTCAGTACGTGCATGTCGTCCTTGTTGGTTTTCACAGGTTGCGGATCTCCTCCGACCAGTCACGCCATGGATCCAGATTGGTGCTGTCCGTCACCAGCGGATCCGGCAGGGACGCCGGCGTCTTCATGAAGCCATAGATGGTCGCCTGGCGGATGACATCGGCTGAACAGTTCTGGCCGGCCATGTGCAGGATCTTCGTGTGCCACAGGACCACCGTTCCCGCCGGTCCATGGCAATCGACGGGGACCGTATCGGCTTTGATCTGATCGATCACGGGATCGTTGTAGCCTCCGGCGCGGCGTGTCTCCAGGTGGGTATCGGTGTGTTTCTCGCCGTCGAGGAAGGCCTCCCACTGTTCTTTCCAGATGCGCGTGTGGCTGCCGGGCCAGACAGTGAAACCGCCGGAGCGATCGGGCAGGTCGTCCGTGTAGGCTGCCATCTGCACCCGCCAGCGACCGTAACAGGCCCCGTCCGAATGGGCGCTGCCGTACTGGGGTCCGGGGTCCGGACTGCCAGGCAGGGTGCAGTAGAGGCCGCGCGTGCCCTGGCCGGTGAGCCACACAGGGCCCGTGGCAGGCAGTTGCAGCTCGTGCTGCGTGGTGAAGGAGCCCTTCTCCGGTTGGCCCAGGGTGTCGCCGAGGTGACTGGCGAGCCCGGTGATGGCGTCGTCGCTCATGAAGCATGGTCCCGTGGTGCTGCCGGTGTCGTCGGCCCCTGCGGGCCACACCACCGTGTCCTTGCCAAGGAGTTGTTCAGCGATCTGCCACATGGCGCGCGGCGCCAGGTTGAGCATGGCCTGTTCGGCGCCGTTGCGGATGTAGAACCTGTGGCCTTTGCCGCCGACATACGGATCGCCGTCTCCTGGCTTGCGGGCGAGCAAGGCGGCGTTCTCCTCCTCCGAGATGGGACCCCACGTCGATGGCTCGGCGCGCTTCATCCGCGGCAGGTACGTGGCAATCGTCTCCCACATGTCGTCGCGTGCCTGTCGGCACCGCTCTGCGTCCAGGGCCCCGGGCAGGACCAGGTAGCCATCCCGCTTGAACTGCCCCATCTGCTGCGCCGTCAGTGCCGGGACCAGCTCTGTTTCCGTTTGTTCACCCGTCATGATCATCCTCTCATTCGGCAACGCCCGCCCGCTCGGGCGCCGCTACGCATCGGTGGGCCTGCACGTACCATCCCCACGCACCAGAGCCTCCCAGCACTGAATGGGTGAGCTGGCAAGAATCTTCGGCATGTCCGCCTGCAGGTCGCTGACGGCAGGCAGTACCGTCTCATCCGCTGGTCGCAGGTGGGCCAGACGGTTCAGCGCATCCATGGCGACACCGACACAAATGACATTGTCGTCATTGCGCACAACATCGCGCAGCGCCAGGATCGTCGGTGCCAGCGCCGCGCCAACGATGCTGGCGCCGTGTGAACAGAGAATGACGATGGACCACAGCACATTTTCACGGACGGCGGAACGCACGGGCTGAAAACGTTCCAGGCCAAAGTCGACGCCGCCCCCTTCACACACATCACAATCATCGGTGGGCCGTACATACTTGATGCTGCGCTTCTGGGCGCGATCCATGGCCACACGATTGACCTCGCGACCGAGGCTCTGCACGAGGGCATCCAGGCATCGGGGGACCAGGTCCCTGCCGATACCGGTGCCGGCGGCACGACGGCCCAGGCAACCGAGGCTGCCCGCCGCCACGGAGCGGACATAGACGGACGGGTCATCCTGCAGACACGCAGCCACAGCGTGCAACACCGGTTCGGTCAGCTGGCTGGCATCCCCCAGGCCATAGACACCCGCCTTGCGGACCCAGCGGATCGGCGAAGTTGCAGCCTCAAGCAGTGTCTCGGTGGCATCCGTGCCGACGGCTACCAGCCCATACGTGGCGGCGCGGCGCACACTCTCCCGATCGCTGTAGAGGCCCTGTTCAAGGTGGCGCAGGGCCACGGCCGTGTCACCGATCGAGGCCAGTTTGTAGGCCGCGCCGATCCGCGCCGGCTCGGCTGTATCATGTTTCTCCTGCAACTGCACCAGCAGGCGCTGGGCCTCCGCCTCTCTGGCCGTCGTCGTCAGGGATACCGCCTCCGGTCTCGGTGGTGGTGGCTGCCCCGTCTGCATCCAGTGATGGTGGTGGCGCCAGACGACGGTGACATCGTCGGTTGCCGTTGCCAGATCGGCGCCCGTCATCGGGTCCGTACCCAGGCGATTCCAGTCGACGGCGGCGGGTGTCATCGGGCGGCCATTGCCGGCGGCAGGTTCGGTGGTGCGGTAGATCCAGAAGCGCCACATGAAGCGCGGGTTGTCCGCCCAGGTGCGCCAGTCGTCGCGCCGGTGGTTACCCCGATGGAAGGTGTTGTGCGAGTAGAACACAACGCTGCCCGCCCGCAGGGGCGCCGTCTCCAGTTGCTGCACCAGGGGCCACTGCAGGTCGGTGACGGCGTCGCGCATGCGTACGTCGTGGGCGGTGTTGCGCTGCAGGATGTCCTGTTCCGTATAGGACGAATCGGGGCCGCTTACCGGTTCGCGCTCCATACCGGTAAGCTGGAAGTCGAAGTCAAGATGGTCGGCGCCGGCAAAGTTGTCCTGGTTCTCTTCGTGATTGAATGTCAAGTAGTGCGAGTACGGAGCTGTTGCCGTGGGACCCATGTCGTCGAGCACGGCCTGCGGGTAGTACAGCATCTCGATCTGCACGGCCTGATGGTGCCGCTGCTTGCGGCTGTTGTACGGACCATTGTCATCCTTGTGCCACGCCTGATCCCGGGCGCCACTGGCAAAGGAGGCATTGTGCGTGAAGGGCACGATGGCCCAGTTCTCGCCGACGAGCTGGTTGCAGGCGGCGACGACGCCAGGGGCGTTGATCACATCGAGGACCGCAGGGATCAGGGCGCAGGTGACAGGCTTCTTTGCCTGCACGGCCCGTCTTTCCTGCTCGTAGATCTGGCCATGAATGACAGCCGGCAGGCCCAGCTCTTCGGGGGCCAGCACGACGACACCCCGACTGGCAAAGTCGCGCCCGAAGTGCTCCAGGCGGCTGTAGGGGAATTCCTTGTTGTTCATGGTCCGTTTCAGTCTTTGTCCGTGTGAAGGTCGCCTGCGGATGCACCAGTATGGGGGGGCGGCGTGTCGCAGGGCAAGCCCTGCGCACGACTTGACCACGTGTGGGTCAGGCCACTTAACTGTGCCGTCCCGTCGCTACATCCTGTCGCTGCATCCTGTCTCCTGGAGGAACCGTGGGCAAACCCAGCCACATCATCGCCCTGGCCCTGTTCTGGACCCTGCCATCCGTGGTTCTGGCGGATGTTCGTCTGCCCTCTGTTTTCAGCAGTCACATGGTACTGCAGCGGGACATGCCGCTGCCGGTCTGGGGCTGGGCTGATCCCGGAGAGCAGGTCACGGTGCAGTTCCGTGATCAGGTTGCCCGCACCCGGGCCAACCCCGCCGGAGAGTGGCAGGTGGCGTTGTCGGAGGCTGCCGCTGGCGGGCCCGACGTGTTGACTGTTTCCGGCACCAACACCGTTGAATTTGAGGACGTGCTCGTCGGCGAAGTCTGGCTGTGCTCCGGGCAGTCCAACATGGAGATGGGCGTCGCTGCCTGTCTGAATGCCCAGGAGGAAATCGCCGCCGCCGATCATCCCCGGATTCGCCTGTTCCACATCCCGCTGGTCTTCCGTGCCACACCTCAGGCGGATGTCGACGCCACCTGGACCCGGTGCACACCCGAAACCATCACCCAGGGTGGTTGGGGGGGCTTTTCAGCTGCCGCCTACTACTTCGGACGGCGCCTGCAGCAGGAACTCGACGTACCTGTGGGGCTCATTCAGTCGGCCTGGGGGGGAACGCGGATCGAACCGTGGACGCCACCCGAGGGCTTTGCTGCCGTGGCCGCCGTCGCCGACATCGACGAGCAAGTCCAGTTGCGGGATCCCCACAGCTCGCTGCACAAAGCGCGCCTGGCGCAAGTGTTGACGGAGACCGAAACCTGGCTCGGCAACGCCCGTACGGCATGGCACGCCGAAGGGCCGGTACCGACGATGCCGACCTATCCTGCCGAGTTGCTGCCGCCGGACAACCACCAGCAGCCGACGGTGCTCTACAATGCGATGATCCACCCCATCGTTCCGTACGCGATGCGCCATCTGGTACCAGGGCGAGTCCAACCATGGTGAAGGTCCACTCTATACCGAGAAGATGAAGGCCCTGATCCAGGGATGGCGCAGCCTCTGGACGGCGGGAGATTTTCCGTTCTACTACGTGCAGATCGCGCCCTACCGCTACGGGGATGAGGTTCCGGCGGTGCTGGCCAGATTCTGGGATGCACAGAGACGGGCGCTGGAAATCCCGCATACCGGTATGGCTGTCATTCACGATGTCGGCAACATGGACGACATCCACCCGAAAAACAAACAGGAGGTCGGGCGCAGGCTGGCTCTCTGGGCACTGGCTGACACTTATGGCTTTGATGACATGGAGTACTCCGGACCGCTGTTCCGGGACATGCGGATCCGTGGCCATGAGATCTACATCCGTTTCGAGCACGCCCGCAGTGGTCTGACGACGCGCGACCAGTTGCCCCCCGATGGGTTCGAAATCATCGATGCCGAAAGTGGCGGGTACGTCGAGGCCGTTGCCAGGATCAAGGGCGACAGCGTGGTGCTTTCGGCGCCCGGCGTGGACCATCCCATCGCCGTACGATTTGCCTGGCACAAGCTGGCCTCACCCAACCTGATGAATGTCGAAGGTCTGCCGGCGTCGGCCTTCCGCGCCGGGCATGAACCGGTGCGTGATCTGCTGGAGATGGAGATTCCTGAGGCTGCTGAATACCGGCTTGTATATGACCTCGATCTCGCCCATCTCGATGCAGAGATCCACTACGACGCCGATCACAGCAGCGAAATCACCGGTCCCTTTGATCGCATCGCCTACTTCGTCGAACTGGCGTCGTCGAGTGGAGAAGTCCGTTACGTCTTCGTTTCCATGGCTGCCTTCACCGATGACCTGCAATGGATCGGCGTGCCGACCCATTCTTCCGGAGCGTATTTCCAGCAGGCGGTGCAGGATATGAACATCAGGTCCAACGCCGGAATATTTGCAGGCACCGGTCTGCATGGTGGACGTCTGGAGTTCTGGCCCAACAATTATGGTACGAACAACGCCGCTGAAGTACCGGGTGCATCGTCGCGTCAGTACGATTTTGGTGACGAGTCTGCCGCTGCGCCTGCAGATGGCTACGGCAGCATGCAGATCCACAACGTCAACGAGCAACAGACAATCTTCGCACTCAACCACTGGCGCCAGGGCGAGACAGCTGACATCGGGATCGGCAATCGCGGCGAGGGCCACCCCGACTGGACCTTCGCCGGCAACGCTGCGGGCTATTCGACCAGGCGACTTCGCGTGCTGGTGCGCACCACGACAGCCCGGTGACAACCTTGGCAAAACCCGTTGTCTTCATCCCCGACCCCATCTCACAGGTGGGGCTCGATGCGCTGACGCCGCACTGCGACTGTGTCGCCCCGTGGCTGCAGGGACAGGCCTCGGCCGAGATTCCTGTGGAGGCGGCAGCCATCATGGTGCGTACCTACAGCGTTGACGCGCGGCGCATCGCCGCTGCGCCCCATCTGCGGGTGATCGCCAAACATGGCGTTGGCATCGACAACATTGATGTCGCCGCGGCGACAGCGCGTGGGATCCCGGTACTGTGGACACCCGAGGCCAATGCCGATGCCGTCGCCCAGCATACGCTGGCGCTGATCCTGGGGCTGGCCAATCGTCTCATGGAAGCCGACGCGGCGCTGCGGGCGGGGAAGTTCCTGGAGCGCCTGCATCTGGGTAGTGTGGAATTGACCCATCGAGTCCTCGGCATCATCGGCCTCGGGCGGATCGGCGGCCGTGTGGCGCGACGTGCTGTGGTGGGTCTGGGCATGGAGGTCATCGCCTATGATCCCTATGTGGATGACGGCGGGCCGGCGACCCTTGTGGACGAACTGGAGCAGTTGCTGGCACGGGCCGATGTCGTAACGCTGCACGTACCCCTGACGCCGGAGACGCGGGGCATGATCAATGCCACCACACTGGCGCACTTGAAGCCAGAGGCATTCCTCGTCAATACATCGCGCGGTGGGGCGATCGACGAACAGGCGCTGTGTCAGGCGCTGGCCGCTGGCAGACTCGCCGGTGCCGGACTCGATGTGTACGCCGATGAACCACCCGCAGCCGATCACCCCTACCTGTCGGCGCCCCGTGTGCTGCTGACGCCGCACGTGGCGGGCCTGTCCGATCAGGCGCTGGTGCGGGTCGCAACAGAGGCGTCGCAGGGCATCCTCGATGTGCTGCAGGGCCGCCGCCCGGCGAGTCCCGTCAATCCCGAGGTCCTCTAGGCGCGCCGCTTCAACCTCAGTCGAAGGTCACGTGCTGGGTCTTGTGGGCTTCGATGAAGTCCCAGTCATAGGAAACACCCAACCCCGGCCCGTCGGGAACCGGCACACAGCCATCCTTGCCGAGGTCTTCGGGCTGGTCGGAATAGCCGCAGGTATAGACGGGGGGCACGGTATTCGGCATACCCGGACACATGAGGGCCATCTCGTACATGTGGGTGTTGCGAATGGCGGAATTGCAGGCCCGGTGTGCTGGTCCGCATGCATGCAACTGCACGTCGAGACCCAGACCTTCGCAGAAGTGGGCGATCTTCATGACACCAGTGATCCCCATGTCGTACTCGGGGTCGGCGTGAATCATGTCGCAGCCGCCGTTGATCAGGAAGGATGCCTTCTGCTCGAAGCCGCGCACGTGTTCGCTGACAAGCAGGGGTGTCTGCAGCTGCTCGCGCAGGCGCTGGTGGCCGAAGGCGGAGACCCCCGAGTCGCGGTAGGGGTCCTCGTACCAGAAGTAGCCCGCCTCGTCGCAGGCGCGGCCCACAGTCAGGGCATCCATCCACGTGCGCAACTGGCAGGCGGGATCCAGCATCAGCCGCCAGCCGTCGCCGACCCGCTGCCGCACACCCAGCAGATTGCGCACTTCCCGCTCGACATCACCGCTGTTCCAGCCGTGGATCTTGAAGCCGTGAAAGCCCTGGGCCTTGCACTGTTCGGCATAGTCGGCAAAGGCTTCCGGCGTATCGAGGCCACCGGGGGATTCCTGTCCGTGATAGGTGCTGGCGTAGGTCGGCAGCCGGTCCTTGAAGCCGCCCAGCAGGGAGGACACCGAGGCACCGTGCTTCTTGCCCGCCAGGTCCCACAGGGCGATGTCGAGCACACCATGACCCATGTGATCGTAGGCCCGCAACTCGCGCTTGAGATCGTCGTAGATCAATTCGCGCTGGTCGGCGTCGCGGCCGATGAGCAGCGGCGCCAGCATGCGGGTCTGGGCAAGGGTGGCGGGCGTGCCCACCCAGTGCGCGACGTACTCGCCGGACACACCGTCGCTGGTCGAGATGCGCACGGCGAAGCGCCGCGCGGGGAAGCGTCCACCTTTGACGTAGGCCATGTTGCCGACACCGGCGGCGGCCTGTTCGAGACCGATGTTATCGACGCTGAATTCGAATTCGGTGATGGCAACGGCAGTGATCGTGCTGGGCATTGTAGCTGACCTTGTCTGGGTGTTGTGGGGAGGGGGCCAATAAAGCCAAGAGTCAGGCGCAGGAACAGGCGTGCCTGCGGCGGGACGACGCGCCATCTCTGTGGACGTGAAGGCTCAGGTGGAAAAACGTACTATGACGGACAAGAACGTGGACCACACCCACCACCTGACAGGGGAGCAGCGCATGATTGTCGCCGCACGAAGACTGTTCCTGCTGCTGATTCTGCTGGCACCTTTGACGGCGGCCGCGTCGGTGGTGACGAATCCCGTCGAGGGCTTTGCCCGACTGATCGCCGCCAGCAACTCCGGCGATCGGCCCACCGACCGCAGTCTCGACATTCGGTCCCCGAGTTCCTGGGCCTTCGGGCAGGATCGATCACAGACCGTCACATGGGAAACGGAACCGGTCGCCGCCGATGCCGCGCCGGATCCTGTCACCTTCGTCTGGTCCGCAGGTCTGTCGGGTGAGGCCGGGCAACACGAACTGGAAGTTGACGGCCAGCGGATTCTGACATTCAGCTCCGGCCCGTTCGACGCGCCACAGCAATGGCAGGAAGGCGACGTCGAACTTCGCTTCGAGCCGGGTCTGACATTCTGGCGCGGAGAGGTGCACGGTACGATGTACCTGCGACTGCCACGGCATCGGCTGGTAGCCGGACAGCCCATCCGGATTTCCGTCCGTGCCGTTGACCATCGTGCCTGGTTCATGCTGCACCATTTCCGCGACAGTTACGCGTACTCGCAGACGTCACGTGTCCACCTGCCCTCGGGGCGTACTCTCATCGTTACGCCACCGAAGTCATTCTACCTGCCACCGGCGACGATCGACTGGCAGGCGCCATTCGCAGTCGGTGGGGACAAGGCTGTCACGGAGGACGTTGAGGTGACGGCGGAACTGCTGGACGACACGGGCGCCTCCGTTATCGAGTCCCTGCAGCGGTTGCTGCAAACAGACGTTGAGGATCGGTCGTTGCCGATCAGCCTCTGGTCCAGTGACGGCCTGCCTGCGGGCGCCTGGCAGCTGCGTTTGACCTTCGCCGCAGCGGGCGCGTCGGTTGGCGATCGCTGGCAGGGGGCCGTTGTCATTGGCGACGCGTCGGCTTTTGAGGCTGAGGCGTCCCGCGCCGAAGCCGCCCTGCAGCAGGCTTCGATGCGCGTCGACGCTGGCAGCGTTGTCGCCGACATCAGCCTGCCCAGCGCCGCCTGGAGGCTGCGGGACACACGCCGCAAGCTGCTGGATATCACGGATGCGGAGTTCTTCGCCGCCAGTTACGCTGCTCTGCGGGACACCCTTGCGAGCGTGACGGCTGCCGCAGAACGGATCGCCAATGGGCAGGATCCGTATGCCGGCCACACCGGTTACGCGGTGAAGGCCTATCGGGCGGCATGGGACGGCCAGCTGCAGCCATACGGACTGCAGGTGCCGGCGACGTACACGCCGTCCCGCCGCTGGCCTCTGGTCATCATGCTGCATGGATCCAGTGGCGACCAGGAATCCGCCATGGGCGCGATCTTTGGTGCTCGTCGCCAACCCCCTCCGTACAAGGATTACGGCTATCTGGTGGCAACGCCTGACACTCGGGGCATTCTCGGTTGGGACAACTACATCGGTGAGGAGGACGTGCTGCGTGTCATCACCGATGTACAGCGCTCCCATGTCGTCGATGCCGATCGCATCTACCTGACGGGTTTGTCCATGGGGGGCGACGGGGTGTGGCAGATCGGGCTGCGGTACGCCGATCTGTTCGCCGCTCTGGCGCCCGTGTGCGCTGCCACGACATGGCGGCTTTTCGACGACTCGGTGGTGGATACTCTTACTGCGGCCGTGCGGGATGAATCCAGCCCGCTCCCGTACGCCGAGAATGCCC
>CALFPI010000775.1 GCA_937919035.1 uncultured Gemmatimonadaceae bacterium | reverse complement strand
GGTCGTGTAGCGGCCGGGGACGACATCACGCTTGGTTCTGAAGGCGGGCACCGAGAAGGCATGGATGACATCCTCAGATGTCATCGTCAACTTCACGGGCTGGTTGACTGGAATGTGCAGCTCGTTGATCTCGCGCACACCCTCTGGATGCTGGATCTTCCACATCCACTGCTTGCCAACAACAAAGATCTCGATGGCATCGGCTGGGGGCCGGTACATGCGGAAGTACACTTCAGCGCCCAGGGTAAAGACACCGATCGCAATGAACAGGGGAATGATGCTCCACGCCAGTTCCAGTGCCGTCGAACCGTGGATCGGCTTGGGTCGTTCATCGTCTGAGCGTCGCCGGTACTTCACGGAGAAGATAATGAGGACGGTAAAGACACCCACCGTAAAAAGAACGCTGAGCGCTATCAGCAGGAAGTAGATAGAGTCCACCTGCCAGGCGAAGGTAGACGCCAGGTCGGGATGTAGCTGGAAGTCCTTCGACATCGCTTCTCGGATCAGTTCCGGTGCGGGATGGAGTTAGAAGGGGCGGAAGCAAGAGACGGGCGCGGGCGCCCATCTGCATCCGTCCCCGAGACTTTGAGGCGGCGGTCACGGCGGATGGTGCCAACTATTAGCATCACCAGGACCGCAACAGTGGCGCCGCCTGCAAGGCGGAGCGAGTTGTATATCGCAAAGCCGTACTTGCCCGTCGCCGGGTCATACTGATAACAGAGCAGAAGAATCTGATCGACTGGCGAGCCGATGCGGTTTTCGGAGGCCTCAACCAGACCGAGGCGGAGATCCTTGGGGGAGTATTCGATTCCGTAGAAGTAGCGAGCCAGTCGCCCAGTTGGAGTCAATACCATGATGCCACTGGCATGTATGAAGAGATCGGTCTCTTCATCGTATTGATAGTGAAAGCCGACGGCCTCCGCGAGGCGCGCGATCTGGTCTGCATCACCTGTGAGAAAGTGCCAGCCTTCGGCAGCGCCCTCGCGCTTGTAGCGCCCGACGTACTCGTCCCTCTTTGCTCTTGCAAGACTCGGCGTTTCACCGGGATCAATGCTCACCGTGATCACGTCAAAATCGCTGCCGACGTCAAGCGACACGACTCGCAAGCTCCGTAACAGGCCATTTAGCACCTGCGTACACAACATGGGGCACTCATAGTACACCAGGGAGAGGACAACGGGCCGATCCTGATTCATCAAATCTGCCAACTGCACGACCGTACCGTTCTCATCACGGAAAGTAAGATCCAGCGGAACCTGCTCATCGAGGCGCTGCTCAATGCCGATCTCGTTGCCAATCGTGGGATCGAGAGGCTGCGCTGAAACGGAGGCGGCAAGAGCCATAAGAGCGCTGCCTATGAGAGGGCGCACGAGCATGGTCTCTAGCGGCCTGTACCGCGGCTGTCGCCGGCAACCACGTCCGTCGGCTTTGGCAGGCCTGAAGCTGCGAGAATCTCGATGGCACGCGTGATGGGAATGCGCGCCACCTTGCCCTCCTGATCAATCCAATCGTAAGTCGTCAACAGATTGTCCTCATAGAGGCGCAATTCTGCCTTCTGCCGGGGGGGATCCGGTTGCAGCCGCGGGCCAGTCGCCAGGGCGCGACTCGAACTCAGAGGGTGGGCCTGCTGGACTGTGTCGTAGAGCGGCTGCGCAAAGACCAGGGTCCGGAACATGAGGAGCATACCGACAAAGCCGACCAGCATAATGATCGCCAGAGCGATGCCGACTCGCACAAGTGGCTTGGCATCAGCGTCGGAGAGCTCGTGGCCTGCAGCGCGGGACGCTCCGCTCACTCCTGCAGAATTGCTGTGATCACTCAATGGTGCGCCTCCTCGGCGAGAGCGGCGTAGTCAAACCGCGGATCGTTGAGGGCTACAAGCGAGCGCTTCTTCAGCTGTCCAAAATACACGAACAACCAGGCGCCGCCCATGAAGAGGGGAACCGACAGATCCAACCAATGGGGCATTGCCGAAGCGTGTTCAACGCCAGATCCGTGCTGGAAAGCGGGAGCTGTAATCCAGTACAGATCGACGATCCGCATCAACAACAGGCCACAGGCCACACTCACCAGAATCTTCAGGCGTCCTTTGATGCGACTGGAAATCAGCAGCAGGAAAGGCACGAAGAAGTGGAAGGCAATCAGTGCATACCCCAGATACAGCCAGCCTCCGTGCAACCTGGTGTAGTACCAGGTGATCTCCTCGGGAAGGTTGGCGGACCAGATGATCAGCAACTGTGAGAAGGAGGTATAGGCCCACAGCATAGTGAAGCCAAGCATGAATGTGCCGAGATCCCGCAGACGCTCGTTCGTCAGCAGCGAAGCCAGCGGCTCATGGCGCGACAGCGACACGGCGACAATGGCCGTGAGAGACCAGGTTGCCAGGGCGCCACCAATCAGGTAGATGGCACTGAAAATCGTCGAGAACCAATGGGGCTCAAGAGACATGAGCCAGTCGACACTGGCGAATGTGCCCGTGAGCACCAGAACAATAAGGCCAGGCCCTGAGAAGGTCTGCGTTCGCTGGGTCGGCCAGGTCTCGACGGCGGCGTCCTGTGCGCGTGACCAACGGACGAGGAAAAAGGACAACCCCCCCCAGATCGCGAAGTAGAGAAAGTACCGGATGATGAAGAAGGTCTCATTCAGATAAGCGACCTTCTTCGCCAGAATCTCATCGATCGCGTCGGCGTGAGTCCAGTGGTAGAGTTCGTGCATGCCAGCAAGGACGGGCAGACCGAGTACCAGCATTACGGGCCATGTCTGCGTTCCCGCCTCCAGCAAACGTCGGACGGCGAAACCCCACCTGCCACCGGCCAGATGGTGGATCATCAGAATCATCAACGATCCGAGGGTCAGGCTGATCCAGAACGCAAAGCCAAGCAGGTAGGATTGGAAGAATTGATCATGCTGGCTCACGTAACCAAAACCGGTCAGGGCGGCTCCGATGACTCCCGCGATAAGGGCACGACGACGGTAGCCATCGAGACGTGGTGCCAGGGCTTCACTCTGACGGATAAGCTCCTCGTTCATGGAAGCTGTCCCTGGTCCTGTGCTGGAAGTTTGTCAAAGTCGGCTCGCTGGCTGAACTGCAACGCACGAACGTAGGCTGCGATAGCCCAGCGATCCTCAACCGGAACTCTTGATGCGTAACTATACATGGCCCCAAAGCCGTTGGTCATGACCTCGAAGTAGTGGCCGATAGCGGCCTCCCGCAGCCGGGATTCGTGGAACGAAGGTGGCCGCTTGAGTCCACGCTGGACGATCATGCCGTTGCCCTCGCCGGTGCGGCCGTGGCAGGGCGAGCAGTAGATATCGAACCGTTCGTGACCACGCTCGAGCAAATCCTTCCCGAAAGGGATCGACGGTGGCAGGACAGTAGCCAACTCGCCGTTGATCATACCAGTGTAGAGGTGCGCGTCGAGGCGCAGTTGACCACGGGCGACAGTACCCTCAATGGGGGCTCGGGACGTCAACCCGTTGTCGAAGAAGGCCGTTGCTTCGTGCGCTTCATACTTCGGCTGATCGTACATGCGCTGACGTAGGTCACAACCGCTGACCAGAAGGGCGCCACACAGCACCATCAATTGAGTTGCGTGCATCAATGGCCGGTTCACGCTTCCACCTCTGTCACATCGAGGCCGCCAAGGCCCTGGAGGAAGGCTCGTGTTGTGGCCGTGTCATAGTTGGGATCTTCTGCCTCGATGCACAGAAAGAACCGGTCCTGGCTGGCACGTGCGAAGGCTGGAACGTTGAAAACCGGATGATAGGGCTGAGGCAGGCCGTTCAGCAGGAACAGGCCAATCAGGGTCCCGAGGGCAGCAAACAGGATCGTCAACTCGAACGTCACCGGGATGAACATGGGGCCGCTGTGAAACGGTCGGCCGGCGATGTTGATCGGATACTCGATCACGTGAACCCAGTACTGCAGGCCGTAGCCGCAGATAGCCCCAATCACCCCACAGACAAATGTGGCGATGGGTAGATTCGTGTGCGTGAAACCGATCGCCGCTCCCAGGCCGTGAATCGGCAAAGGAGAATAGGCGTCGATCTTCCGGTATCCCTCGGCGTACGTTCGTTGCGCAGCCTCGAGCAACTCTTCGGGCTTCTCGAACTCGACCATCAGGCCGTGCGTGTCTCGCGTCTGGCTCATCGATCAGTGCTTTTTGTTGCCAACAGGCAGCAATGTGCGAATCTCGTGAATGGCAATCAGGGGCCAACCTCGGACAAACATGAAGAACAGGACAAGGAAAAGGCCGATGGTGCCTATGTATAACATCCAGTCCCACATCGTACCCGAATACATGTCCCAGGAGGATGGCATGTAATCACGATGAAGACTGCCAACGACGATAATGAAGCGCTCGAGCCACATGCCGACGTTTATGACCATGCAGATGCCGAAGAGCGTGTAGATGTTGTTGCGGATCCGCTTGAACCAGAGCAACTGTGGTATAAAGATGTTGCACGTCAGTAGTGCCCAGTAGGAATCACCGTAAGGGCCGAACATTCGGTTCTGGAGCATGAAGTTCTCGTAGACGCTGGCACTGTACCAACCGATGAACTGCTCCATGAAGTAACCGTAGCCGACAATGAGGCCGGCTACGAGCATGACCTTGCCCATGTTGTCGAGATGGCGAGGCGTAATGAAATCGTGCAGCCCATAGAGTCCGCGCAGCGGAATCATCAGGGTAAGAACCATGGCGAACCCGGCGTAAATGGCGCCAGCCACGAAGTAGGGCGGAAAGATCGTAGTGTGCCAGCCTGGAATAATCGACACGGCAAAATCGAAGGACACGACGGAGTGCACCGAGAGTACCAGTGGCGTCGACAGGCCTGCCAGCATGAGGGAGGCCATCTCATAGCGTTCCCAGTGGATCGCTGAACCACGCCAGCCCATGGACAGGATGCCAAAGATCCGTTGCGTAACCACGTTCTTGGCGCGGTCACGGAAGGTCGCAAAGTCGGGGACCAGACCAAGGAGCCAGAAGAGCAGAGATACGGTCAGATAGGTAGAGACGGCGAAGACGTCCCAGATCAACGGGCTGCGAAACTGCGGCCAGATGGACATGGAGTTCGGGTATGGGAACAGCCAGTAGGCGGCCAGCCACGGTCTGCCGGTATGCAGAATCGGAAACATACCAGCACACATGACGGCAAAGATTGTCATTCCTTCAGCGGAGCGATTGATCGAGGTGCGCCACTTCTGCCTGAACAGCAGCAACACGGCTGAGATCAAAGTCCCCGCGTGGCCAATACCAATCCACCAGACGAAGTTGATAATGGC
>CALFPI010000774.1 GCA_937919035.1 uncultured Gemmatimonadaceae bacterium | reverse complement strand
GACGGTCCTGGTTGAGGGCCTGCCCCTTGGCAGTCTGACCAACATCCAGGGCTATTATGTGCTGCCGAAGGTCCCCGTCGGCGCCCAGACCCTGGTGTTTACCTACATCGGCTATGCCGCTGTCCGCCGCACCGTGACGATCACGCCGGACACGGATACGCGCCTTGATGTACGACTGCAGCCCGAGGTGCTCCTTGGTCAGGAGGTCGTGATCCGCGCCGACTCCATGCGCGCCGCTGAGATGCTCTTCCGCAAGCCGATCTCGCAGATACGGCTCAATCCTGCACAGATCAATGCGTTGCCCCAGGTGGCAGAGTCCGATCTGCTGCGCTCGCTGCAGTCCCTGCCTGGCGTGCTGCCACTATCGGACTTCTCCTCAGCCCTGTACGTGCGCGGGGGCACCCCCGATCAGAATCTCTATCTGCTCGACGGCACCGACGTCTACAATCCGGAGCACACCTTCGGCATCTTCTCAACTTTCAACACCGACGCCATCAAACAGGCAGACATGTCGAAGGGTGGCTTCGGCGCCGAGTACGGCGGTCGTTTGTCCTCCGTACTCGACGTGACCAACCTCGACGGCAACCGCGAGGAGTTCGAGGGCACCGCTTCCCTCAGTCTGTTGTCGGCGAAGACCACATTGCAGGCACCCCTGGGTGACCGGGGATCACTATCGGGTTCCATCCGGCGTACCTACTTCGACCAGACCATCGCCCACGCCATCGACGACATCCCCGATTACTGGTTCTACGACGGCAACCTGAAGGCCTACCTCGAACTTTCCCCACGCGACCAGCTGACGATCTCAACATACGGCGGGCGTGATTACCTGGATGTCATCTTCAACCCCGATGCAGCCGATCCGACGGGGATCGCCATCGACTGGGGCAACAAGACCGGATCCCTGCGCTGGACACGGGTCATCACGCCGAAGCTGTTCGGCACGTTCTGGCTCACTGGCAGCCGCTTCACCTCCGATTTCTCCCTGCCCATTGCCGATGTCACCGAGCGCAATGTCGTCACCGATGTGACCTTCAAGGGCAACGTCGAACACCACTACTCCGATGCCCTGACGACCCGCTTCGGCTTTGAAGAGAAGAACCTGAATGTTGAGTACAACCAGGACTTCCCCGAGGGCCACATTCGCCTGGGGCACGAACCGAAGCACCTGGTCATGTATGCCACCAGCAGCCTGCGACCATCGTCACGCTGGGAGATCGAACCGGGTCTGCGCTTCAATCAATTCTCTTCGGACAAAACCTTCCGCAATCTGGCCCCCCGCCTGTCGATCAAACATCGACTCACGGATACCTTCAACCTGCGCGCCGCCACCGGTGTCTACTATCAGTACCTGCACCGGGTGCCTCGTTTTGCCTTCACGGACATCTTCATCTCCTCCAATCAGCACCAGGCCGAATCCAGCTCCGTGCACGCCATCGTCGGCATGCAGAAGGAGTGGGCCCGCAATGTGCAGATCGAGATCGAGGCCTTCTGGAAGGACTATTCGAACATCTATCAGTTCAACCAGAACTTCCTGACGGATTTCACCGAGGATGGCTACGACGAGCAGGACAACCCGATCCTGTCCAACACGTCGGGCGTGTTCAACCGCGGCGATGGCCACTCCACCGGTTTCGAAGCGATGCTGCGCAAAGACTCGGGGGCGATCACCGGTTGGCTCGCCTACAGTCTGGCGCGGACGGAGTACAGCTTTGACGGCATCAATGGTGATCGCGCCTACACGCCCCGTCACGACCGCACCCACGTGATCAATGCGGTGAGCAACATCGATGTCGTCGGTGCCTGGCGGAAAGCCCATGGCCGCCATCGCTCCGGCGGTGGCAACTGGACCCTGGGTGCCAATTTCGTCTACGGCAGCGGCCAGCCGATCACCGATCCCGGGTCGGGCTACGTGACCCGCAGCAGTCCCCATCAGGATACCTGGTGGGTGCGTTATGCCCCAACCGAGATCAACGGTGTGCGGATTCCGGCCTACAGCCGCCTGGATCTGAGCCTCACGTACAAGCGTGACTTCGGCAGCTGGTCCATGGCCCCCTACCTGCAGGTCTTCAATGCCGGCAATCGGGCCAACGTCTGGTTCATCGACTACGATTTCAACAACGGCGTTCCCGATGTCGAAATCGTCAACATGTTCCCCGTGCTGCCGACCTTCGGCGTCACCTTCACCTTCTGATGGCACCCATGAAACTGCGCCTTGTCGCCGCCGCCTTCGCCCTGGTGTTGAGTTCCTGCGGTGACCCGACGGTAAAGATTACCAACGACAGCTATGAGCCCCGCATCGTCGTCGAGGGCCTGTTGCTGCCCGGAAACTCCGTAAGCGGCATTCGTATCACCAGGAACTTCATGGCGGACCACAACATAAACAGCGCGCCGATCGTGATCGACGACGCCATCGTTGCCATTGTTGATGTCGCCAGCGGCGCTTCTTACGCACTCAGCTTCCACGCGGGTGCCGACCTTCATACGACCTACTACGAGTATCCGGGGGACGATCTGACCATCCTCCCGGGCGGCACGTACCGGCTGGAAGTCAGTGCCCGCATCGACGGTCAGACGCTGTCCACACGGGCGACGACAACGGTCCCCGCAGCCGGCTTCCGCATTGCCAGCATCAGTCACGACCGTCTGCCCTATCGTCCGCGCGCGGAAGATGGCGAGTTCGTCGACGTGAAGGTCCAGATCGAGCGTTCTCCAGGCACCTCTTTCTACCTGCTCACCACCGTCCCTGTCGATCCCTCCGTGGAGAATTTCATTTTCGACAATGCCTTCACCGACGACAAGCCGGATGATCTGAGCCCGAATGACATCGTCGACTTCAGCTACAACTACGAGTGGATTCAGAACACGCCGCCCACGGCTGGCATCTCGACGATGGACGTGTTCTGGTGGGACCTATGGTTCTATGGGGAGCACCGGGTCGTCATCTACGCCGCCGATGACAACTACGCGCGTTTTCTGCAGACCTTCGACGAAGTACAGGAGGAGGACGGCAACTTCCACGAGCCGGTCTTTTCTTTTGAAGGGGATGGCATGGGCTACTTCGGTTCCGCCATCGCTGACACGGTAGGGCTGACGATTACACGCTGACGACTACGAGGTGCCCCGGCCGCTGCCAGGGCGATACACCCGGCCCGCTTTGACCACGGTCAGTGGTTCGAGGCTCTGCGTGCCCGTGCGGACCTGACCATCGGAGTCCTCCAGATTGAAGCTGCCCTGGCGCAACTCGAAGACAACGGCGTCGCCCCAGGCGCCGGGCGCAAGCGTGCCGATGCGATCCTGCAGCAACACGGTCTGTGCCGGCACCGAGGTGACACGCGCCAGCACTTCGTCCAGAGACAGGCCCAGGTGCAGGAACTTGGTCAGCACATTCGCCAGATCGTACACCGGTCCGTTGACATTGTAGATGTGCAGATCCGAAGAGATCGTCTTCGGCAGCACCCCTTCGGCCATGGCCGTCTCCACGACCTTCCAGTTGAATGAGCCGGCGCCGTGGCCCACGTCGAAGATCACGCCACGGTCGATGGCATCGTGGACGCTGGCGCGCACCTTGCCGTGATCGTCGAGAATGCCGCAGGCCAGACCGTGGAAACAGTGGGTCAGGATATCACCCGACTTCATGACCTGGAGAATGTCATCGAGGGAGTCACACCAGGCCGCCTGGGGGTGGACCATGATCGGCAGGCCTGCCGCGTCTGCTGCCTCGCGGGCTCGATGCAGGGGAATCATGCCAGCGCTCTTTGCGACGATGGCGTCCTTTGTCAGCCGTACCTTGACGCCCAGGATCAGATCGCGGTGTTGCTCGATCATCCGGCAGCAGGCGTCGACGTTGGCATATTCCGGCAGCGCGAACTCACCGACATCACGTGACACCATGCCCTGAGAAGCGATGTTGAGCTGCGCCAGAATTCGTGTCTGCGATACCTCGATGACATACTTGCGGAACCCGGGAAAGGTATCGGCGCCGGCCGACCCGGCGTCGACGACCGTCGTCGCACCACGCGCCAGGCATGTGGCATCCGGCTCGATACCGAAGTGGGATACACCGGGGTAGACGTGTACGTGCACGTCGATCAGTCCCGGCGTGACGAAGTGTCCCGTCGCGTCGATCACCTCGCGCGCTTCCGCCGCCGGCAGGTGCTCTGCCACAGCGGCGACGACACCACCGGCGAAGGCGACATCACGGACAGCGTGCACCCCCTGCGCCGGATCAACGAGTGTGCCGCCCTGAATCAGCAGATCGTATTTCATATCCTGCGTGCCTTCTCCTGTGTGTCCAGCAAGCGGGGCAACTCCTCAGTCAGGACGGAGCCATCGCCGACGCTGGGTCGAGAATCGCATGGGCCGCCACCAGCCGGTCCTGCAACTCGGTGATCGACACCTCCCTGCTGCCGCCATCGGTGGCTGACGCCATGGCCGCCGCGGTACCGGCTGCCTGACCCATGCCCATCGCATTGGCCGTGACGCGACTCGATGCAAGCGCCTCCGACGTGGCCGAGTGACAACGCCCGGCGACCCACAGATTGTCGATCCCCTGGGGCAGCAGCGTTCGGTACGAAATGTCGTACGGCGGCACCATAGGCATGTGATGGTAGCCGGTCTCCTGCACGGGATGCCGATCGATCCGCCAGGCGCCGAGCACGACCACATCATGCTGTCGCTTTGCCTGCCGGATGTCATCCCCTGTCAACGTGTAGTCGCCGACGATTCTGCGGGACTCCCGGGCGCCCGCCGTCGGGCCACTGGTCAGGAAGTAGGCATCGCGGAACTCAGGAAGGGCTTCCTTCCACAGCTCAAACATCGCCCAGGCATCCCGTCGGCCCTGGATTTCAGCATTTGTCCAGTCATCAGGATTGGTCGCATCACCCGGGGTGCGGATCACGTTGAAATAGATATCCCGACCGGAGAAGGTCGCCGGCCACGGCCCACCGTAGAGCCCGATCCTGCCGGCAGCTTTCGCCTGTTCGAGTACGGCAGCACATTTGCGGCGCAGTTCGAAGGTCAGTTCGACAAAGCCAATGCGGAAGTGCAGGCTCATGGGCTGCAGCGTCTCGGCTTTCTCGTACGGGCAACCAGCCCAGGCGGCCACATCACCATCTCCTGTTGCATCGATGACGTTCTTCGGTCGGACAGCAACCAGTCCATCCTTGTTGCTGATGA
This sequence comes from uncultured Gemmatimonadaceae bacterium, assembly GCA_937919035.1. Classification (GTDB taxonomy): domain Bacteria; phylum Latescibacterota; class UBA2968; order UBA8231; family UBA8231; genus UBA8231. Next base: position 4,223 of record CALFPI010000774.1, on the reverse strand, counting down.
TGACGCTATCGATGCGGTCACCCTTGACGATCACATCGGCAACCTGCGAGTGGAACAGGGGCCGCACGCCGGCCTCCGTCAGGATGTCGTCTGCCGCCTTCTTGAACAACTCCGGATCCGTACGTGGAATAACCCGGTCGGGGTGTTTTTCGACTTCCGTGAAATCACCATTGACGTTGTACGACAGATGCGGCGCCTGCCCCGGTTCGACCACGTGCATGCGTTCCAGCATCTCGAAGACGAGACCGCCGACGACGGGCCGGCCCGTGCCTTCATAGACGAAACCGTCGAAGGCTGAACCGATGACGTTGGTGAAGAAGCCGCCGGCAAAACCCATGCGGTCAACGGCCATGACGGAGGCGCCGTTGCGCGCCGCCGCGACGGCAGCGCCGATACCGGCCAGGCCCGTGCCACAGACGAGCACATCCGGCTCTGCCACGACCTTGAGGGACTTGCTGTATGGCACGGTGGACATGGGTGTCTCCTCAGGACCCCACCCCAAACAAGCGGGCGGCGTTGTTCCAGAATACATCCTCCACCTGCTTGTCACTGAGGCGCTCCGACCAGCAGGCCCACTTCAGCGACCGCAGATGTTCCAGTCCCACCAGAACGGGCTCCACACGGGCATGTTTCTCGCCCCAGACCGGCGATTCTTCATACAGCCACACAAAGCCATCCCCTGCTCCCAGCGACCGGCCTCGCAGGTGGGTCACGGGCAGATCGCTGCCGTACAGGAGACGATCGGTGCCGATGAGGCGCAGGATGGACTGGTGGGCCATGGGTTCGCAGTTGGCACTCGTATCGAACCACAGATTTCCGATACCGGCCAGTTGCCGCAGGCCCTCGAGATTGTGGGCCGGTTGAAAGCCTCGTGCGGAGTGGGCCAGGATCAGCTGCATGTCGGGGTACTTGCGGCAGTACTGCTGGATCCAGTGCAGGTTGTCAGCATCGGCCACAGCACGGGACTTCACCAAATGCAGCGTGATCGTCCAACCCTCGTCGTGGGCGACGGCGACGAGGGGCTCGGGGAGATACTCCGGAATCGATGCCTCCCACGTGGGCGCGCTGCCGGCAAACGTGTGATAACATTTCAGGCCATGCAGACCCAGGCGCCGCACCTCCTGCCGGACCCACTCCGGATCATCCCCCGGTGTTACAAAGAAGTGCCCCCTGCAGGCGGGTCGCTCCTTGATCTGGTCCGCCGTCCAGGCGTTGGCGGCGGCGATCTGGTCCGCATGCTCCGGGGTGGAAAAGGAGAGGAACAGAGTCTCCGTCGGGCGGCCGCCATGGATCTCGCCGATGCCCCGATCATATTCAGCAATGCCCACATCGAGGATGGCGGGCCCGAGGGTGAAGGAAGCCCAATCCTGTTTCCACAGGTGGGCGTGGGCGTCGTAGATCCTGTCCGGCAGAAAGGCGTCGAGTTCGCGCTGGAAGAACTCACCGTCAACGTCTGTGAAACCAGTAGCAGTCGTCATGATGATCCGTGCCTAAGGCGTGGGGTTCTCGGGTTCACTCAACCGCTGGTAGCTCTGGATGATCTCCAGTGAAGACTGCAGATCGCTCTCAACACACCGTTCCACGCCAGCATCGCCGAACAGCGTCAACACCTGCCTGCCCGGCGGCGTCAGATGCGCCTCGAGGTAGGCCTTCTCGGTTCTGTCCCGGTTGGTCCCGGTGAAATCCGACCGCATCGCGGTAATGAAGGCAATGACGGGAGGGGATGAGGCCAGCACGCGCAACTGTCGGGAGATCTGCGGATTCAATTCGGCCATCGTTTCGAAGCCGGATTGTGTCACGAGACACACATCCGTCTTGCCGAAGAAAACGGGAAGGACGGTGCTGGCGACCGTTCCGTTGGTGTTGATGCTCTGCAGCAGCGCCTTGCTGGGCCCGAGGCCTGCTTCCGCCAGCGTCACCTCAAGCCACATCGCCGCCAGACCCGTCTGTCGATTTTCGCAACGGAGCAGGGATCGCCCCCTCAACTGCCCCAGATCAGTGATCCCGGAGTCGTCCCGCACAAGAAGCACGAAGGTCTCCGTCGTCTGGCCTCCCTGCCTGGCGACGAATACCAGATCCAGAGGGACCTGCTGCCGGATCTGGAAGTATTCCTGCACCTGCAACCCCAGAGCCTTGTTCTCCCCCCTCAGGGCTGCCGCCAGCAGTTCTTCGACATCATCGAAGACCCTCGCCTCCACGACAATGTCGAATCCCGCCGATCTGGCGTAGGCTGTGGCATAGGTCTGGTACGCCACGACGGCCTCCGTGCGATTGATCTGACCCAGCGATGCCTTCGTCATCGCCACGTCGAGAAAAAACGGCTCGGTGTTGACGGGGAGGGGATCGGCGGAGGCTGTGGCGAAGGCAGCCAACACGGCGAGGCACGCACGCAGCGGCAGATGGAGATGTGGAAGATTCATAAGTGGCATAAAGGATATCCTCTGTAAGCCGTCGTGCACAGGCTGTCTGCAGCAGTTGCCTGGTGACCCCCGATGTGCCACACTCTGCCCGTCTTTCGTCTCGTTGTCCATTACTGACCATCTGCACACGCCTGGAGCGGCCACATGCGTACGATCTCGGAACGGGCTCGGAAGTTTCACGACGAGCACCCCATCTGTGACATGCTGGGGATCAACCTCAACCATCCCCGTTTCCTGCTCGACGACGTCGACCTGGGGTTGCAGCGCGACGACACCTTCCGCGCCGACTTCCCCAAGCTCGCCCGGTGGGGCATTCGCCTCACGGTCGCCAAAGGCGGGGTGTCGCTGCTCAATGACGACTATCGGGAGATGTGGTCACGCCAGCCCGAGCGGCGTCCCGGCAGAGACTCCGAACCCATGTTCCTGAGCATGGCCCTGCCCAACCCGACCCAGGTGGCACTGGCCGTGCTCGACCGGTTCCTGCTGCAGGTCGAGGGCAATCCGGAGAGGGTGTTTCTGCTGCGCACCGCAGAAGATCTGGATCGCATCGGCAACGACCCGCGCCTCGCCGTCCTGCTCGCCGCCAATCGCAGCGACTGGTTCGGCGACAGCCCGGGTGTGTTGCGGCAGTTTGCGCGCATGGGTCTGCGCATGATCACCCTGGGTCAGGCCACCCGCGAACTGGGCTGGGACCCGTCGAACGAAACGCGGTCGGGCGGTCGCCTCACGCAACTCGGCGTGCGCATGATCGCAGAGATGAACCGCCTCGGCATCCTCATCGATCTGGCCCACAGCAACGATCCCTGCGCCCTCGATGCGATCGAGATCTCCGTCTCACCCGTGGTCGACACCCACTCTGTTCCTCGTGCCCTGGCCGATGATCCCCGCGCCATCCCTGACGAAGTCATGCGCGCCCTGGCAGCCAAAGGGGGTGTGCTCGGCATCATGCCCCCCATCAGCCGACCCGCGGCAAGTGCCGCCTACGAATCCCTGCAGCCGGCAGAAGTGGCAACAACGCTGAGCTATGTACGCTATGCCGTCGATGTGATGGGCATCAATGCCGTCGGCATCGGCACACACTTCAACACGGCCACCATGCCGGCCCTGACGGATGCGCTGCTGGATGACGGCTTCAGCGAGGCCGATGCGGCGGCGATTCTTGGCGGCAATTTTCTCCGGGTGTTGCGCACCGTACTGCCGTGACCGCCCTGTGATCGGTTGCTGCACCACCACGTGGTCGAAGTAGCCATGCAACATGTCGGCGTCGAGGCCCAGAACAATCATGGGATCGCCACCGGCGCTGCCGTACCCCCAGAGCCAGAAGCTGCTGGTAGCGCGCCGCAACAGCGACAACGAGCTCTTCCCAGCCAAGCATGTCGGCGAAATCCTGCGATCAACGCCGGCAGCGCCATCATCCAACGGCGTGCCTGGCGTTTCTGCCGCCAGCAGCATGGGATAGGCCGGTGCCAGGTTGTAGATCTTGCCGTGGAACAGCAGCAGCAGGACGAGGTTGCTGAGGTAGATCCAACCCAGAGGCGTACGGGGTGGTTCCATTGCTCTGCGTGCCACCAGCGACTGCTGTGGCAAGACTGTCGGGATGCGCTACGGGCAAAGCCGCGGTGCTTCGCTTGTCTACTCTTTGGGACGCGCCGGCGGGCCGCCAGTCGTATGGGGATGAGACGGGGAGGTTTTACTCACCACATGGGTTGGCCGTCGATGATCAGCGAAGCTGCTGGGGTTGGCTCTATTTCCTCGAGGCTTGTTTGGTCCTCTCGGATAGACCGCCATGTCGCCAGCACATGC
>CALFPI010000773.1 GCA_937919035.1 uncultured Gemmatimonadaceae bacterium | reverse complement strand
CCCGGATACATCGGAGACCGGGGCGCGACGTGGCGCCCTGGTCGACAACATCCGCGGTATCGTCGGCACTGCCGTCGTCGATAACGAGGATCTCAAAACTCCAGGAACGTGTCGCCAGGAAGCTGCGGACACTGTCGACGGTCTGCAGAATCCGGGCTCGTTCATTGTAGGCGGGAATCAGTAAACTCAGGTCCATGGGAAGCCTGTCAGATTCGCCGGTTTGGCAAGGGCGGCTCATGGGCAACGTGGAGAGTAGACAGGAAGTCTGACAAACAGTACGCTGCCTCTCTCCATTGACCCGTCAGGAGTGACTAGATGGTTGAAAACACGGTATTCGACAGAATTCTACGCGGCGAAATTCCCGCAGATATCCTCTATGAGGACGAGCACTGCATGGCCTTCCGGGACATTCAGCCGCAGGCACCCGTCCACATACTGATCATTCCGCGGCAACGTCTGGATAGTTTGCAGAACGCCACGGACGAACATACGGAAAGTCTCGGACACATGTTGGTGGCGGCACGCAAGGTGGCAGACCTACAAGGCATCGGCGCCACAGGTTTTCGCTGTGTCATAAATGCGGGTGCCGGCGGCGGCCAGGAAGTTCCCTATCTTCACGTGCACCTGCTGGGGGGGCGTCCACTGACCTGGCCCCCAGGATAGCTGCCCCAAACAACAAAGGCCTAAATGAAAAAGGCCGAAACGACAAAGGGATGGCAACCAACTATGGGTCACCATCCCCGTCTGGAAAATGCGGGCTGTGCCGCAGGCAGATCAGTGCTTCTTGATGATGACCACGCCCTGGCTGGAACCGGGGACCGAGCCCTTGAGAAACAGCAGGTTGCGCTCGCTGTCAATGCGCACCACCTCGATGCCGCGGGTCGTGACGTTCTTGTTGCCCATCTGTCCGGGCATTTTCTTGCCCTTCCACACTTTTCCTGGTGTCGTACCCTGCCCGATGGATCCGGGAGCACGCAGGCGGTCAGGTGTGCCGTGCGTCGCGTTCTTGCCCTTGAAATGGTAGCGCTTGACGACACCAGCGAAGCCCTTGCCCTTGGATCGGCCCGTAACCCTGACCGTATCACCCAGTTCGAACTGTGAGACATTGATGATCTGGCCCACCTGGAATTCACTTTCGGTTCCGTCCGTGCGGAACTCCTTCAGCGTCCGATGGGGGCCGACACCGGCCTTGGCGAATTGACCTGCGCCGGGCTTATTGACTTTGCGGGCCGGAACTTCGTCAAACGCAACCTGCACCGCACCGTATCCGTCGTTGCCGGCCGTCTTGATCTGCACCACAGGGCAGGGCCCGGCGGCGACGACAGTCACCGGAATCAGTTCTTCTTTTTCGTTGTAGATCTGGGTCATACCCAGCTTCTTACCGATCAGACCGACCATAGCAGACACTTCTTTGCAGTGCGGGTGCGTGAGAAGGACGAAACAGCCTCGAACAACAGCTGCCAGAAGCCTGTGAAAATAGGGGCAGCTGCCCGCCTTGGCAAGGGATTGAAAGGACGGGGCGGTAGTGATGCTGCCTGATTGTAAGGGCAGTGTGGTTCTCGTGCGCGGCGGCGCACTGGGTGACTTTGTGCTCACACTGCCGCTGGCGCAATCGTTGCGTGATCTCCGCCCCGCAGCCCGACTGGTGCTGGTCGGCGACCCAACGACCACCCGACTGGCGGGTGAGGCTCAGCGGATCGATGCGACGGGGGCCGACTGGGCCCGGATGTTCACCCCTGCAGGCCCTTCAGTTTCACTCAGAGAAATCTTCGCCGATTGCCAACTGCTCGTGGCTTCGGTACCAAGGGGGACGCAGGCGTCAGAGGTTTATCTCAGGAACCTGCGCTCCCTGTGCGGCAATCTGCGCATCGGTGATCCCCTGCCGGAGACCGGTCAGACTCGACACATGGTCGAACGGCTGCTCGACCCACTACGAAAGGACTGCGTCCTGCCCTCTTGCCTGAGGCCGAGTATCCAGTTGCCCTCGGTGCCGCCGCGGGAGCATCTGATTGTGCTGCATCCAGGCAGCGGCGGTCGAAGCAAGTGTTGGCCACCGGCACAGTTTGCGGCTCTGCTGACATACCTTCACGACAGAGGCCAGAGGACAGAAATCCTGTGGGGCCCCGCAGAGGAGGCTCGTCGGCACGAGTTCCCCCCGTCGTTATCGGATTCCGCTGTGCTGCGGGCGCCGTTCACGCCTTGGGCGCTGGCACACTACCTGGCCTCTGCGCGACTCTACATTGGCAACGACACGGGCCCGGGGCACGTCGCTGCCGCTGTTGGTTGCCCGACGATCTCTCTCTTCGGGCCGACAGACCCCAAACTGTGGCGGCCGCTCGGTCCGTCCGGGCACGTAGTGCAGGCTCCCGATGGCGATCTGGCGTCACTTTCCCTGTCCCAGGTGATCGACGCCGTCGACATCGCCCTTGGATGAGGCCGCCTAGTCTACTGCCTCAACGATCTCGATCATGATCTTTGCCGTGCCCGGCTGCACCATTTCGATCTCCAGGGCGGCAGCGAAGGACAAGTCGAGGATACGTCCTTCGATGAATGGCCCGCGATCATTCACCTTGACCACCACCCACCGACCATTGGCCAGGTTCGTCACTTTGACTACGGTCCCAAGCGGCAGGACACGATGGGCAGCGGTGAGTTTGTACATGTTGAAGATTTCGCCGTTTGCAGTTTTGCGACCATGAAACTGCTTGCCGTAGTACGAGGCGACACCCACTTGGTAGGCTTTGTCCGTCGAAATATTCTGTGGATCCACCGGATGCGCATTCTGTGGCGACTGCACCACCGGCGGTGACTCACGCGTCGTCGTGCCCGACCCGGATGATGCGGTTCCAGCCTGTGGCTTGACAGCAGGCAGAGCGCCATTGCGATACACGGGTGATGGCACGCAGGCGGAGGCGAAGATCAGGCCGAAGAGACCGATACAGGCGCAGAGGTGGCGAGCGAGCGGTCCCCAGGCGGACGGGTGCCTGGCCGACAGATGACTGATCCAGCGACTCGTGGACGCCGACCGCATCGTCACACGCCGAGGGTTCCCACCAACTCACCGATCCGTGCCATGCCGGCGGCGGCGCAGTGCGACTCGATACCCGCGACGATATCGGCAGCACCTCCGGGTTCGACGAAGGTCGCCGTGCCGACCTGAACGGCCGTGGCCCCGGTGACGAGAAACTCCAGAGCATCTTCTGCTGAGGTGATCCCCCCGAGGCCCATGATTGGCACATCTACTGCCTGATGGACCTTCCACAGCAGAGCCAGGGCAACCGGTTTGATCGCCGGCCCGGATAGTCCCCCGGTGATGTTGCCGAGGATGGGCTTCCTTGTTCGCCAATCGACTGCCATACCCAGCAAGGTGTTGATCATGGCGATTCCATCGGCTCCCCCATCGACGACAGCGCGGGCGATAGCGGCGATATCCGTCACGTTGGGTGTCAGTTTGGCGATCACCGGGCGACGCGTCGCGGCCCGAACTGCGGCAATGACCCCGTGTGAGGCGGTCGGGCTGCAACCAAATAGCATACCGCCGTCCTTCATGTTCGGGGACGAGATGTTCACCTCGATCCCGGCGATCCCCTCCACGTCATCCAGGCGTGCTGCCATCTCTGCATGGAGGGCTGCTGTTGGCGCGGCGATATTGACAATGATTTTCGTATCAAGAGCGGCCAGGTAGGGCCACTTGTCGTCGATGAAACCCTTCAGACCGGGGTTCTGCAGACCGATGGAGTTCAACATGCCGGCTGCGGTTTCGACGATGCGCGGCGGTGCATTGCCCGCCCGTGGCTCTGGCGTGATCGTTTTCGTCACGATCCCTCCCAACCGAGACAGGTCAAGGAAGGGCGCCAACTCGTCGCCGTAGCCGCAGGTCCCGGAAGCCAGCAACACTGGATTGCGCAGCTCAATGCCGGCGAAATTCGTTCTCAGGTCAGTCATTATCGACTACCAGACGATCTGTCGAGCGTCAAATATCGGCCCGTCGATACAGACTCGGGCATAGTGGCCATACGGAGAAGGCAACGACTCCTTATTGGCTCGTTCGACGACACACCCGACGCACACGCCAAAACCGCACGCCATGTACTCTTCGAGGGAGGCAAAACAGGGTACGTCCCTCTCTGCGCACAGGCGCGCAACGGCAGCCATCATGCCGTGCGGGCCACAGGTATAGACAACCGGCGATGGCAGGGGTTCATCGAGAGCACTGTGCAGCAGTCCGGTGACAAAGCCTGCATGGCCCAGTGTGCCATCGTCGCTTGCCCGCCTGACATCGGCCGCCGCCGGTGCAAGGAGCCGGTCCGGCAGATGCTTGTTTGCGGAACGTGCACCGACAAGCAGAATCGGCTCGTACCCATGGACCCGGAGCGAGGTGCCGAAGTAGATCAACGGCGGCACACCGATCCCACCCCCGACCAGAACCGGCACTGCACCCGGTTCTGGTGTTGGGAAGTGGTTGCCTAGGGGTCCAAGGAATCCGACTTCGTCCCCAGCAGCGAGGTGCCGCAAGGCCGTCGTCTTGGGACCAACCTGCTCGTACAACACATCGATGGTCTGTTGCTGCACATCCACAGCGGCTACGCTCAAAGGGATTCGCAGGAACGGGTAGATGCTCTGCTCAGACCGGGGGCGCAACTGGATGAACTGTCCGGGCCGGATGGTCGTATCAGGCACCTCGAGGCGCGTCTGGAAGAATGCCTCTGCCACTTCGGTGGTAGCCACCACCCGGACCTGCACATCCGTTGCTGTAGGCGACGGCTCATTCATTCTGTCCGCGTCTCCGTTACGGCTTTGGGTATCGCTGCATCGGCGCTGGCAGCTGCTGGCAGGGCCGCTCCGACTGGCGTCAATGTCGGCGGGGAAAATGGAATTACCAGCTCCACCCAGACGTTCAATGGTTCCTCCTTGCGATTCTCGGCGGCGTAGTATCGGTAGCCCGTAACAACCCGAATGGCCTCGCTGGCAAAGGGTTCGTCACCACGGAACACACGCACGCTATCGGAGCGGCCGTCGCGCGTCACCAGCACATCAACGACAACGCTCGCCGAATCATTGCCCTCGGGTGGGTATTGTGCGACCACGCTGGAGCGCACCAACGGCGGTTCGACCACGCCGAAGAAGGCCGTCGTCAAGCGCAGGTTGTTGTCATCCGGTTCCAGTGAGATCGTCTCCAGTTGATCAACTTCGAGCATTTCTGGCTCTGCCGAAGCAATCGTCGGGAAGCGGTCAATGACGGCAAGGACGTCCGGATTGTTCCGGTCGTTTCGTGTAACCAGGCGCAGGTAATGATTGGCGGAGTCTTCCTGCGACTGCTGCAGGTGATACTGAAACAGTCGGTACTGCGGCAGCAGGGAGGATGCTTTTTCTTTCAGCGCCATCCGCAAATGGTCGACGGCGTCCTCACAGTAGCCCTGTCGCCAAGCGACATCACCGAGACCGGCGTGAGCATCGCCATTGCGGCCCCGTTGCTCGTAGAGACTGGACTCATAGAGCCGCTCTGCCTGCTCGAACTGTTCGCGTCGGTGGGCCCGCATGGCGAATCCAAGATACTTGCGCGACATGGATGTCGAATCCACCGAGTCCGGCTCGGCGGCAATGAAGGTGAGACGTTCCTCGGTCCTCAGGGCTGTGCCAAGGGTCTTCAGATCTCGCTCCATCTTGGCAAGGAAGCCCTCTTTCTGTGACCGTCGGCGACGTTGCACGAGTTCGGCATACGTAGTACGAGGAAAGCGGGATGCCACCGAGTCGTAACGTGCCTCTGCCGCTGCAGAATCGTATACGACATTCTCCGTCGCCCACGCGGCAAGGTAGGCAGCGCGAGCGGCGGTGACAGTACCCGGGAAGTCTCGCACCAGCATGTCCAGTTGCGGGATCCATCGTTCGGGTCGACCCGGCTCGGTTGATTTCACATCCTCGATTTCCCGAAAGACTTCCGCCGCCTGCTCCTCCGCGGTGCGCTCAAGGGGGAGCTGTAGCAGCCGACGAGCCGCATTGGCGTGAGCAGTCGTGCCATATTCTCTGACAAGCTGCTCCAGGTACGGGCGTGCGGCGGGAGCGTCATGCAGTTGCTCGAACTGAATCCAGGCGAAGCTGTAGAGCGCACGGGATCGCTGTGCCGATGTGGGAAAGCGAGCAGCGATGGATTGGTACACAACAGCCGCCGAGTCGGGCAGCAGCAGCCGATCCCGGTACAGTTCAGCGACCATGAACAGGTGTTCTTCCAGGGTCGATGACCCTGTCGGTCGCCTGGGCGGCCGGCGTTGCCGAGTGCGGTCCGCGTCCTGTTGTTGTGCATCAACATTGCGCCAACCCGGTCGCGGCACCAAGGGCAGCCAATGGCCGGAACTATCGGTGGCAACGACATAGCCCTGCAGCGCCGGCGGCAGTTCCACCACTTTGGTACTGGCGGGAACGACTTCGGGAACTGCGGCAATGGGAACCTTTACGGCGGCGGTATCGCTGGCGCTCGAGTCCGCGTCGGCCACCACAAGCGGCACCATCACCTCGACGGGATAGAGGATGGCCGCCGCCGTGGAATCGGCGATCCAGATCTGCTCAATAAGGCCGTCAAGTTCTGCGCATGTTCCCTGAATAACATTCGCCAGCGAATCTGCACGGGAGCCACGTTTCTCCAACGAGACTTCAGCGAAATACTCCTGAGCACGCTCGCGCTGGCCCTGTTTCTGTAGATACAGCAGACCCGTTTCATACAAGGCCATGGCCGCCACGGCGGTCTGTGGAAAATCGTCCCGCACACGCTCGAACTCCGCGAGGGCCTCCGGGAGCAATTCGCGCTCGCGATAGTAGCGGCCGATCAGGATCCGGGTCTCTCCCTCCCATGTACGGAATTTCCCCTGTGACAGGAGCTCCCGGTACGTCATCAGAGCGGCGTCCGCCTCTCCTTGCAGATACTGCACGCGACCGCGATTCAGACCCGCACGATAACGGACTGAGTCCGCCGGAAAACTCTCGAGGGCCCGGTCGAAGGCAGCCATAGCACTATCGAGGCGGGCAGGGCCACCGATATCGACATGCATCTCACCGATGCGCACCCATATCTGAGATTTCAGGGGGCTCTCCGGAAAGGTCTCCAGCGTCCGATTGTACTCAACGATTGCGCCACGTCGATCCCCAGCAGCCGTCGCTATTTCGCCGAGGCGCATACCGGCACGATCACCGACGGCACTGCCCTCGCGCACGAGATCACCCAGCAGGGCACGCGCCTCTTCGGTCTGGCCAAGGGCCAGCAGAGTCAGCCCGCGCCAGAGTCGGGCCCGGTCAAAGTATTGGCTATCAGGGAAATTCAGTTCGAGATCACGGAAGGAGCGCATGGCGTATTGGTAGTCGCGCTGCCAGTACAGCGCTCGTCCCGCTACGAACATGGCGTCTTCGACAAGATCGCTCTCGGGATACTTCTCAAGGACGATCGACGCCTTGCGAACCGCCTTGTCGTAGAGCGTCAGATATTGGGTGCGGTTGCGCCCGCCCACGACGCCGTCATTACCGACTGCCTCAGCTTCGGCTCTCGCCTCTTCGGCCTGACGGAAGTACTTCTCGGCGTTGTAGTAAGAATTGAAATAGACGCAGGATGTAGCGGAACCGATGGCGGTGACGGAGAGAAGCAGGGCAACAGACTTCATCCACCGTAACACACGCGCCTCAGTCACTGTGATAATCCTGCAGAGCTTTCACCGACAGAGGCGTGTGCAGGCGCGCCTCAATGCCGGCAACCGCCGCAGTGGCACCAGCAAGGGTGGTCGTGTATGGAACACCATTCATGATGGCGGCACGCCGCACGTGCAGATCATCATGCTGCGATTGCTCATCCAGTGGTGAATTGATGACAAGCACGACCTCGCGGCTGCGGATGGCATCTTCCACGTGCGGGCGCCCCTCGTGGATCTTAAGAATTTTCTCAGCGGGAATCCCGTTTGCCTCCAGATGCATGCGTGTACCGTCGGTGGCGACGAGGGTGAAACCCGCACCGCGCAGACGACGAGCGACGTCAACGACACCCGCCTTGTCGCGATTGTTGACGCTGATGAAGACCTTTCCCTTCAGTGGCAGCATGGACCCCGCGCCCATCTGCGCCTTGAGGAAAGCCTCACCAAACGTGGGTCCGATCCCCATGACCTCCCCTGTAGACTTCATTTCAGGCCCAAGGATCCCGTCGGCACCAGGAAATTTGTTGAACGGGAGGACCGCCTCTTTCACTGAGATGTGCTTTGGCGTCGGCACGTTGGTCAGGCCCTGTTGGCGCAGGCTCTGGCCGACCATGACTCGCGCCGCGATTTTTGCCAGCGGCTTGCCAGTGGCCTTGCTGACAAACGGCACGGTCCGGGAGGCGCGCGGATTCACCTCGAGGACATAGACCTGATCTTCGTGAATGGCGTACTGCACGTTCATCAATCCCTTCACACCGAGAGCCATGGCCATCGCTTCGGTATGCTGACGCAGCAGGCTCAGATGATCCTCTGAAATGTCATGCGGAGGCAACACGCAGGCTGAGTCGCCGGAATGCACCCCGGCGTGCTCAATGTGCTGCA
>CALFPI010000772.1 GCA_937919035.1 uncultured Gemmatimonadaceae bacterium | reverse complement strand
TGCAGAGCCCGCACATTTGCCGGATCGGCAGCGGCGGCACGAGAGACATCCTGCAGCGCTGCCACAGTTGCCGCACCCGCGTCTGCCAGTTCGGCGGCGAAGTACCCCGCCGTCTGCGCATCCTGCGACGGATCGGAGAAGGCACTCAGCGGCCGACCGAGAAGCCGTGCGGCCACCGTGGCGGTCCGCAGATGCTGCAGCCACGCCCCCGCCTGGTACAACAGATTCGCCTGCTGCCCGGCGCCACCTATCACGGTCTGCGCCTCACGTTCCAGACGCATCAGTCGGGCTGCCAGCGCCTGGTTGCCAGCCCGCCCGGAGCCCAGATCTTCGGCCAGCAATCGCACGATGTTCTGTGCGCCCGCAGAGGCGCCCAGGTGATCCAACGCTGCCGCCAGGCGCTCCGCCGCGGCCTGTGCCTCTGCTGGGGCCCGGCCGCCTTCAGCCAGCACCTGCAGCAACCCCAGAGCCAATCCGGCTTCGTACGCTGCACTGCCAGATGACACAGTGGTACCAAAGCCAAATTCCACATCTCCCCGTTCGGCACCAAGTTCGCTACCGAGCTGCGCCCAGTTCATCTCGCGCGCCTGCAGATCCTCGTCCACGCGGATCAGATTGGCCATGCCGCCAAGGAACAGCATCTTGCCTTGATCGGCATACAGATCCGACACCGTCAGTTGATACAGCAGCACCCCCCCTGCCAGGCGTCGTCCATCGTCATCACTTGCTGTCCAGGCCAGTTCATGTTGGCCTTCGAAACGGTATTCATCGAGGGCTGTCGCCACACGCTGGCCCAGGCTGTTGTAGATATCCAGTCGCACCTCACCCGCCTCCGCCAGGCTGAAGGGGATACGGGTCGTGCCCTGAAAGGGATTGGGATAGTTCTGCCCCAGAGAGAAGATGCTCGCCGAATCGGCCCGCTCGGTGATAACCGTCGCCACGCCCTCCCCACGGCTGTCAACGACGGCCGCGACAGTCAATGTATCACGCAGTTCGATCAAACCAGCCGGCAGCTCTGCCGTGCCGCCAGACAGCAGCCGCAGGCCCTTCCACGTGTCACCCGGCGCCGCAGCTTCCATCAACACCGGGGCGTCCAGTTGCGTCCACCTGCCAAGGGTCTGCTTGCGCGGCGTCTGTCGTGAGACCTCGAGCGCCCCTTCCACAGCCAGTTCCGTGCCCGGAGCAAAACGAGCCCTGGTACCACGGTATACGCGCAGATTCCCCCCTGAGCCGATGACGATGTCATCATCGATCATGACGTCACCGATCCACACCGTGGATTCATCGATACGGCCCGACCAGCGCGGCTGCCGCACATCGATCTGCATCGCATCACCGGCGGCGGTGAAGCGGATACTCAATCCCGAATTGCCGGCACGACGCCGGCCGCCGATGGCGGAGGATGGATTGGATGACATGCCGAAATCCGTAAACCGGACGCCATCAAAGGCGTCCGTCGCATCACCGAGATTGCCGCCATGTTCCGTCCGGTACGGCTCGCGACGATCATAGTCCCAGAAGTCCAGGTTGTCGCGACCGGTGAAGGCGTCCCTCTGCTCCGAAGGGTAGCCGCGATCGACGTAGAGCCCGTCAGCGCAGACGATGTCCACTTGTTTGAACACCCCATCGTTGTTGCCCGCAACCTGCGGCCGTACGTGCCAGATCACCACACCCTCGCCGGGCAGATTGCGTTCGTAGTACGAGCCGGCCCGCTGCCGCTGTTCCAGCAGCAGGTACTCTTCATAGACCATGCCTGAGGGTGAGACCGTGGACAGCAGAGGCACACGTACGAGGTTGCCACCAAGATCCAGGTGCCGAAGGAGCAGGCCCGTCGTGTCGCCGGCAACGTCGATGAGACTCTTCCCTTCGGGGCCCAGCCACCCGAGGCGTTCGCGGCTGAAGGCGCCAAATGGCAGGGGTCCGTCATTGCCCGACCAGCCATTGGAGCCCCGACCCATCAGGCCCCAGGCACCAATGCCGGCCGAGTTCGAGGCAGAATCGGGCTGATCCAGATCATAGAGGTCGGGCAGGCCGAGAGCATGACCGAATTCGTGGCACATAGCGCCGATCGTCTTCTGCGGCGTCTGCCCACCAAGAAGTGTGCCACGGTGCCCCCCGCCACCAATGCGAATCCCTTCACCGGCGACACCCATGTCGTCCGTGACGAAGTCCTCTTCAAAACCGAATCCGGCGATACCCGTGGCGCCGCCCAGGATGAAGCCGTTGGGCACGGAATGCAGAATGATGAACAGGTAGTCGACAACGCCATCGTCGTCGCCGGAGTCTGCCACACCGTCGGGCCCGTCATTGTCGTACAGGCGGAAGTCGATGTCCGTGTCTGCTGCACGCAGGACCTCCTGGACAAAGCGGTCGTACTGGCCCTTCTCCCCCGCTTGCCGGGCAAGGTATATGGGTGAGCCATACCGTGAGGCGTAGCGATTGGGCAACACCTGCCCCTGAACCCGCAGGCGACCAAAGGACATGGTGTCGTAGAAGTGGTTGAACGAACCGGGCGTGCCATCAAACAGCCTCGCCGCCAGAGCGGCCGGAGGCTGCACCCCTGAATCTTCACCGGCGAACTGGGCGAACAACACAGCCACACTGATGTTGCCCGTCGTTGGCTGTGTACCGCCCCGCCCGGCATAGCCGTAGGTGCCTTGCGGCGCGATGGCCTCTTCGAACAAGGGAATCTGCGCGCCGACGGCGACAGCCAACGTGCAGGTCAGCAGCATGCTCCTGAGCGAAAGCCCAAATAGATCAGTCATCATTGCTGAGCATAGAGAGCCAATCACGCGCGCTCTTGAATGCATTTTCAAGTTGGGGGCACGAGGCGTCGATAATCTGAACAGGAGGTTTCCGCCAATGATTCAACTGTTGTCCCTCATCTGTTGCCTGCTGTTGACTGCCAATGCTGCGCCCGGCCAGATCGCCCGTCTGACCCAGCACGGCGGTGCTACGCTGAATATCGAGGCCGAACCAGGGGACACCTTGCAGCTCGACCTGAGCGCTGAACTCGGTCCCCTGCAGGTTTCCGGCATCGCCGTCTACCTGCAGGTTCCTGCGGGTTTCAGCGTCCTCGACAGCGAGGCGAGCGGAGGCCCCTTCGTCCCTGGTGATCTATTCGAGGATGGTTTCATCGTGCGCAATCAGCGTGTGACGCATGACATGTCCAATCTGCCGGCGGGAGACCACCTGCTTGAGTTCTCCACGGTGCTCGGACCATCCGCGGCTCGACGCAGTCGAAGCGGCTCTGGTACCGTCGCCTTCTTCCGCGTCCTCTGCGAAGAGATCATCACCGGTGACATTCGCATTTTCCGCAGCCCGATCCACGAAAGTCGGGTCGTGATGGAGGATGGCCGCACGGAAAAAGCACTTATGCTGGCCGCCCCCGTGCACATCGAGGTCGATCTGGATACGGCGGTGAAAGCTGCTGCCTGGGGTCGGCTGAAAGCCCAGCCGGGTCGCTAACCGAACAGCCTCTGCAGCAAGCCCTTGCGGCCCCCGCCAAGCATC
>CALFPI010000771.1 GCA_937919035.1 uncultured Gemmatimonadaceae bacterium | reverse complement strand
CTCCGACAGTGGCGGCACCATCTTCATCGAGCCGGAAGGTGTCCGGAAGATGGGGGACGAACTGGTAGCGGTCCTGGCTGCCGAGAAAACGGAGATGGTGCGGATCCTGCGGGATGTGACAGCCGCGATCGCCGCTGAGGCGACGCAGTTGCGCCGGACCCTGACGGCAATGGCACACGTCGACATGACGCTGGCGAAGGTGCGCATGAGCCGCAACTTCGCCATGCAGCCACCCCGCCTCAATGCTGCAGGCGTGATCCGCCTCATGGGCGCACGGCATCCACTGCTTGTGGATCTGCTGCGGCGGGGCGGTATCGATGTGGTCACGCCCATCGACGTTCGCCTCGGTGATGACTTCCACACACTGATCATCACCGGGCCCAATACCGGCGGCAAGACCGTGGCGCTGAAGACGATCGGCCTGCTGACGCTGATGGCGATGGCAGGCATGCACGTACCCGCTGCTGCGGGCTCGGACCTTCCCGTGTTGCAGGAAGTCTGGGCTGACATCGGTGACGAGCAGAGCATCGAACAGAGCCTGAGCACCTTCTCCAGCCATCTGACGCAGATCGGCCATGTCCTGCATGGTGCCGACGAGCACAGCCTGGTGCTGCTCGACGAATTGGGGGGTGGTACGGATCCAGCGGAAGGTGCGGCGCTGGCGCGGTCGATCCTCGAGCATCTGCACGAGAAGGGAGTGCGCACGGCGGTGACGACCCACATCAGCGAACTCAAGACGCTGGCCTACACCCTGGCGGGCGTAGAAAATGCGTCGATCGAGTTTGATGGGGAGACGCTGCAGCCGACACACAGAGTGTTGCTCGGCATGGCGGGCAGCAGCAACGCCCTGGCTCTGGCACGTCGGCTGGGCCTGCCCGAATCGGTGATCGACCGGGCCGAGGCCCATCGTCAGGGGGACCAGTCCGCGGCGTTGCTCAACGAACTGCAGACGGCCCGCGTGCAGACCCACGCCGATCGCGAGCAGGTCCTGGCGTTGCGCGAAGCGGCGCGATACCAACAGGAAGAAACCCAGCTTCTGCTGGAAGGGGCCCGATCCCGACACGAACAGGCGAAAATCAGCAACGGCGAGGCCGCCTATGACACGCTGCGTCAGTTGCTGGCGCAGATCGAGGGCCTGCGCCAGCAGGAGCCATCGCGGCGCTCCATGTTGCTGGAACTGGGCGTCATGGTGCGCGTCGTCGAACAGGAGCTGGCGCGGGCGCCGGACGTCGGTCCCGAACTGACGCTGAAAGTCGGCGATCGCGTCCACGTGCGCAGTCTGGCGCGAGTGGGAGTACTGCGCAAGATCGACACGCGAACAGGCAAGGCCGTGGTTGAGGTCGGCGCCACACCCGTAACCGTGGATCTCGAACAGGTGGAGGGGACGTGATGCGCCGGCACCGGGCCATTCAGGGCAGGAACGTCTCCGGCCACTTCGGCTCATAGCCACTTTCGAAAAGCCAGTCGAAATGCTCCGGCACGATGTGGGCTCGCTCGGGGGCCAGCTTGCGGCGCAATCGGGGGAAGAAGTCCATCAGGCCATCCCGCTGATTCTTTGGTAAGCCGCAGGGCACGCCCTCGGCAATCCACGACGTGCCCATGGCCTTGCGCGGCACATCATCCTCGTTCTGCCAGGCGGAGTGCAGCCCGGCGCTGCAGAGGATGAGAATCTGTCCGCGGCGGGCGACGGCGGGGGTCGGCTCCTGTTCGATCCAGGGCGTCTGGGTCAGATCGGGCACATGTTCCGGGTAGGCGGCGGCTG
>CALFPI010000770.1 GCA_937919035.1 uncultured Gemmatimonadaceae bacterium | reverse complement strand
CAAACCCCATGTCACCGAACTGCGTCTGTTCATGGGGCCGCAATTCAAACAGTTCACCACCGTGGTGCTTGGCCAGTTCGTAGTGGTTCTCTCCCGGGCCGTCGGTGATGACACCATCCACCTGCGGATACCGATTGACCAGACTCTGCACATGCGCCGGCGTGCCACTGTCGAAAACCATCAACGGCCAGCCGCGCCGCTTGGCATCGTCAAACATCGCCGACAAGGCCTGCTCCTTGACCTCATCCCGCGCCGCCGCCGGCGGCGGCTCCAGGCCGAAATGTTTATACGCCGCTGGATCCTGCGGAATGGCCGGCACGTGGCTGCCATCGGCGGCCATGAAGAACATGCGACCCACCACCAGCCCACGGACACCACCGGCCTCCCAGGCGTCGAAGACCTCCTGATAGTTGTCCATGTAGCGTTCGAGGGGATTAAATGCGAAGACCCAGAATTTCATGATCGTTCAGCCTCTCTTCTGCGCGGAGCGGAAGTGTGCGCCATAGCCCTCGACACTTTCACTCCAGGTGTCTTCGGGCCAGTAGGCGCTGGTCGCCTCGTTCCATGGATTGCCACACATGCGCGAAATCACATGCCAGGCGGGGGCGTTCATTGCCGGCTCGGGGTGGAACAGAAAGCGCTTGCCGCCGGCGGCCTGCGTCGCCGACAGGATGCCCTGCAGATCGCGCCCGGTCATAGCATCTCCGGCATGGGGCTCACGGGCCGAGGCCGAGACCCAGAAGATCGTCTTGTCCGCATCACCGATGGCGGCCAGGGCGCGGGCCGTCTCGCTCTGCACAAGCTCGTCGAAGAAGGCCGCCGGAAAGCCGCGCTCCATGTCGAGCAGCGACTCCACGCCGGGCAGACGCAGACCGAAAAGATTCTCTACCAGTCGGAAACAATCCGCTTCCAGCAGCGTTGGATTCCACTGGCCGAACTTCTGCACCCAGCGCTGCACCGTGCCATACATGCCATCGAATCCACGATGCCAGTAGTAGTGCTTGGGGAAGATGTAGTCGAAGAGGGGCGCCATGCGCTGGTAGTTTTGCCCCGTCAGAGAGGACCATGAGGTGATGCGAGGAATGCCGCCCAACGTGGTCTTGCGATCCAGTGCGTCCACGGCCCGTCGCAGCATCTGCATCGATCCCAGCGCCGTCTGCTGACGCGCCCGCAACCAGTACAGGGCGTCCTCATTGATGTCGAACAGGTTCAGCCCCGCCAGCAACCCGCCCTCCGCATGGTAGCGGACGCGCGCCGGGGTCAGTTGGCGAAAGCTCGTGCGCAAATGGTCGATGCCCCGTTGCAGGCGATCGAGGTCATAACCAAGGGCAGCAAAGCGGTTGCTTTCGTCGGAGCGCATCTGCAGGATTTCGCCCCCATGGTGCCAGGCCAGTTCGTAGTGCTGCTCTCCCGGTCCATCCATGATGACGCCCTGCGCCTGCGGAAAGGCGCGCATCACATCCTGTGCCGCCGCGCGGAAGCGCGCCTCCCCGTAGGGGTCTTGATCGAGCGGCAGAGCGCCGCCCCCACCGGGGGTGTCGAAGATCATGATCGGCCAACCGCGCCCAGCCGCATTATCGAGGATCTCCTGCAGTTTCGCTTCGCGATCCGGATTGCGCGGTTCTGGCGCGGGAGGAGTGACGCCACATGCCTCGTACACTTTCGGATCCGGCTGAAAGGCGCGCACGAAGGAGCCATCCTCCTGACGAAAGTGCAGTCGTCCTACCGCCAGGCCGCGGACACCGCCATCTTCCCAGGCGTCAAAGATCGCCTTGTAGTTGTCGATCCAGCGTTGCTGCCAGTATTCGATGGGGATGTGCAGAAAGATCCAGCTGTCCACGATTGCGCTCCTCTGGCCACCTGTGCACAGAATCACCTATTGTTGTTGGCAACATGAGACCAGACGAATCACACATGCCAATGGACCCAAGGAAAGGTGTCTTTGCTGGCGACAGCAATACTTCGATCCTTGTCCGCGCAGGCAGCCGCATCGCCCTGATCTCCGAAACACACTCCTGGGCCTACCTGTTGTTGCTGCCCAGCTTCCTCCTCGTGCTGGCAGTACTCATCTACCCCGTCGGCTCCGGCATCCTGCTCAGCTTTCGTGAGATGCGGCTGACGCGACCCGACCTGGGCACTCCCTTTATCGGCCTGCGGCACTACCGCGAACTGTGGTCCGATCCGGTGTTCCACATTTCATTGGTAAACACCACGATCTGGGCCCTTGTAGGCACGACGGCACAATTCGTCTGCGGCCTGATCTCGGCGCTGGCGCTGAACCGCGGCCTGCACCGGTTGCTGCCCGGCATGCGCCTCGCCCGCGTGCTGATCCTGTTGCCATGGGTCATGCCATCCGTCGTGGCCGGCCACATGTGGGCCCTCATGCTGGACTCACGTCTGGGTGTCATCAACGACATGCTCGTGCGCGTGGGCCTGCTGGACCGCTATATGGCGTTCTTCGCCGATCCGCAGACGGCGCTGCCCGCGGTGCTGGTCGTTTCCACCTGGGGGGCCTTTCCGTTCTTCACCCTGTTCTATCTGGCCGCGCTGCAGGGCATCCCGGATGACCTGTATGAGGCAGCCGGCGTCGATGGAGCCGGTCTGTGGCTGCAGTTCCGTCATATCACCTGGCCCATGCTCGTGCCCATCGTTGTGGCAACCATCGTGCTGCGTATGATCGGCATGGTCAACGCGCCGGACCTGCTGCTTGTACTGACCGGCGGCGGTCCTGGTCATGCCACGCAGGTGCTGTCCCTGTTCGCCTTCCAGAAGGCGTATGCTGAGTTCGACTTCGGTTACGCCGCCGCCGTGTCGGTGGTGATGATGCTCATGCTCATGGCTTTCACCGTCGTCTACGTACGCATCTCCGGTGTCACGAAGGAGTGACCGGCATGCCACCCTCCCAACGTCGACTCGATCGCAGCCTCGATCTGTTCACCGGACTGCTGGTGCTGGCCTTCGTCGCCTTCTGCCTGTTTCCCCTTGGCTGGACCCTGCTGACGTCACTCAAGCCGGAAGCCGACATCGTTACGGCGACGCTGCAGTACATCCCGCAACACGTGACCCTGGAGAACTACGTCACTTTGTGGCAGCAGTCGGACTTCCCGACGCTGGTGACCAACAGTGTTGTCGTCACCTCGATCACGGGACTGATCTGTCTGACCATAGGCACCCTGGCGGCGTACTCCTTCTCGCGCTACCGATTCCGCGGCCGCGGCAAACTGCTGATCTTCTACCTCGTGATCCGCATGTTTCCCGTGGTGTTGATGATCATACCCCTGTTCATCATGATGCGGAATCTGGGACTGCTCGATTCTCGCTTCGGCCTGGCCCTGGCGTACACGACCTTTCTGCTGCCCCTGTGCATCTGGATGCTGAAAGGTTTCTTCGACGCCATTCCGCTGGAACTGGAAGAGGCGGCTCGCATCGACGGCTGCACGCGCCTTGGAGCGCTGGTGCGGGTTGTGCTGCCTCTGGCCCGCTCCGGGCTGGTGACGACTGCCGTATTCGTCGCCATCGTCGCCTGGAATGAATTCCTCTTCGCCATGATGATGACGACGAGCCAGGGCTCGCGTACCTGGCCCGTGGGCCTGCAGTTGATGGTCGGCGAGTTCCAGTTGCCCTGGGGCCCGCTGAGTGCCGGCGGCATTCTCAGCATCATTCCCATCATCATCTTCTTCGCCCTCGTGCAGCAGTCCCTGATCCGCGGCCTCACAGCCGGTGCCGTGAAGGGCTGACGAAAGGTCTACGCCCCATGTTTGTCGACGACCCGGATCCCCGGCTCCACCCGCTCCCACATCGGCTGGATCGCCGCCGCTTCCTGCAGGCGTCGGCCATGGGTGCCGCCGCGTTGATGCTGCCGGGTTGTGGTGGGCCCCAGGCGCCCGACGGCTCGCGGATCAACTACTGGCACCACTTCACCAATCAGACAGAGATACGTGGTCTGCAGCGCGTCACCGAGATGTTCCTGGCGGCTCACCCCGACATAGACCTGCTGCAGGAGAACATTCCCAACAAGGATTTCATGGCGAAGTTCACCGCCGCGGTACAGGCGCAGTCGGTGCCGGACACAACCATGGTTACCAGCGAGCGGCTCGGCAATATGCACGCCATGAACAGCCTTGTGGACCTGACGGATCGCGTCGACAATTGGCCCATGAGGCCCGACTACCCTGAGGACCGCTGGCAGGGCATCAGCATCGACGACAAGATCTATGGGGTGCCCGCCTTCGCCTTTGTCGACTGGATGTACTACCGGCTCGACTGGCTGGAGGAGGCAGGCATCGCCGGGCCGCCGACGACCCTCGAAGAATTCCAGGACACCGCCATCCGACTCACGGATCCAGCCAAGGGCCGCTACGGTTTCGGCATGCGCGCCGGGGATGGCGGCCAGTTCATTGTCGTCGACATGCTGGAAGCCTTTGGTTCCCCCATCGTCGTCGACGGCAAAGCGGCCATCGATATCAGCAAAGCAACGGAGGCGTTGCGCTTTTTTTCCGAGCTGTTCACGGTGCACAAAGTTGTGCCGCCGAGCGCACCGAACGATTCATACCGGCAGATCATGGAGTCTTTCCGCACCGGCCAGACGGGCATGTTGTGGCATGGCACGGGGTCCCTCACCGAAGTGCAGCGTTCGCTCAGTGCCCAACAGTTTGGCACGGCCGTGAAACCCGCCGGACCCGAGGGTGTCATCACGCGTCTGAGCTATCTCTATAACGGCATGATGAAGGCCGACAACGCCGACATCGCCTGGGCGTGGGTGAGTTTCTGGGGCGAAACCGCCCCGGCGGTGGAGTTCATGGAGATCACGGGTTACTTCCCGGCGTCGGCCCGGGTAGCGCAGGACGAACGTGTGACAGGCAACCCGTACTTTGCCGCCGCAGTCGAGTCTGTCCGGATCGGACGCCTGCCGCACCAGTTTGTCGGCGCCGACGCCTGGGGTCGACTGACGGTGCTGCCCGCCTTCCAGAAGATTCTCACCGGTGATCGCACACCGGTACAGGCCGCCGAGGAGATGGCCGCCGGGCTGGAGAAGATCCTCAGTTAAGGGCTGTGCAGCGCTGTTGGCTCAGGCCTCGGCACGCAACTGCTCGAGAGCGTTCAGCAAGGCGTCGATCTCGGCGGTGTCGTTGTAGTAGTGCGTCGACACCCGCATCCACTGGCCGTCATCCCGGCGCCCCGCCGGTGTCGTGATGTGGAAGCGCTCATGCAGTTGCGCCCGCAGATCGTCGACATCGATGCCACGCAACATCCAGGCGGTCAGTGAATTCGTCAGCCCCTCGGCGCCCGGCGCCGACGTCAGGCAGGTGGCCCAGTCCGTCGCCTCCAGTCGCTGCCGCAGATACGTCGTCAGTTCGCGGCCTCGCGCGGCGATGGCTTGCTGGCCGATCTGTTCCTGCACGTCGACGGCGGTTGCTGTCGCCACCAGGCTGGGCAGATCACGTGAGCCCCACTGATCGAGGCACCACATATACGGCCGGTCACCGATCAGCATGCGGCCATCTTCGGCGCGCGTCGTGCCTTCCTTGCGGTAGCCGTGACCGACAACGATGTGATGCAGGCGCTCCTGCGCCTCCGGTGAAGCATAGAGGAAACCAACCCCTTTCGGCGAACACAGCCACTTGTGGCAGTTGCCGCCGTAGAGGTCACAACCGGAGGCGGCCAGCGCCAGCGGAATGTGGCCCGGTGCGTGCGCGCCATCCACAGCGATCATGGCACCATGTTCGTGGGCCAGCGCCGCCAGTTCGGTGACAGGTACGATCGTGCCCGTGCCACTGAAGATGTGGCATACCGAGAGCAACCGGGTGCGGGGTGTGATCTGCGCGGCAAAGGCATCAATGATCTGCTGTGGCGACGTGGGTGACGTGGGCAGGACCGCCCGGCGCACGACGAGCTTGTGGCGGACTTCGGCGTGGTGGATGCAGTTGTCGATGGCGGTGTACTCATGATCCGAGGCGAGGATCTCGTCCCCCTCGTTCCAGTCGAGACCGAGGATGGCCATGTTCATCGACACCGTCACGTTGGACGTGAAGGCCAGGTCCTCTGCTGGGGACCCGAGGAAGTGCCCCAGGCGACGGCGGGCGTCATCGGCACGATCCCAGAATATGGGATGATGCATCGTCGGATTGCGCTCGAACTCCCGCAGCCCTTCGACGTAGTCGTCAAAGGTGCGCCGATGCAGCGAACCGAAGGATCCCGTGTTCAGGTAGATCTCGTCGGCACCAAGCATGTGCTGGCTGCGCCACTGGCTCCAGTCCATCATCTCCGTCCAGGTAAAAGGGAATTGCCACCAGCAATTCTAGCGGACGACATGCACAATCTCGGTATGGGTATCACTGTTACCGTCCGCCGCCAGCATGAGGCGCAGCAAGTATACGCCGGGGGCCAGCGCCCCACCATCGTCATCGGTGCCGTCCCATGTACTGCGGTAGCGCCCGACGCCATCCTGCCCCTCATACAGGCGCCGCACCAAACGCCCCGACAGATCGTAGACGCCCACCGAGACCGCCGCATCACGGGTCATCTCGAAGATGTCGTAGGCGATCGTCAACTCGTCGTTGATGCCATCACCGTTGGGTGTGAGCACCGCAAGACTCATCTCCACGCGCAACAGCCGGTCACTCTCTTCGTCGGTAGCCACCGAAACACGGTTGCCTTCGAACTCGCCGGAGGCGTCTCCTGGATCGACCCTTTGCGCCATACGCGGCGTCTGCGCGCTGTTCCAGACGCGCCCGTCGAAACGGGTGCCATAACGCAGGACCTGGGCCTCAAAGTCGACCTCGATCAGCGTTCCCGAGTCGCTGGCCTGTATGTGCGGCAAGCGCAGGACGAGGCGGTGTGGCTCCGTCAGTTCCACGTCCCGGGGGACGGCTGCATCGGCGATGCGAACCTGTTGTACGGCGCCCAGGAAAGAGGGGGAACTGATCTCCAGACGATCGAAGCCACTGTGCCGGGCACTGATGGTCGGCCGCAGGGCGTAGGTGTACAGACGCATCGAGCCCGCCGTTGTCTGCACGGGCCAGATTTCACCGACGAGGGCTGACGCTGCCGGCGGCCAGGCCTCGAGTTCCACATAGCGCACCACGCCACCCTCCTTGTCGGGCTGAAAATCGACGCGGAACTGAAAGAACTGGCGCGGACCAGGGGACAACATCTGCGTACCGCTGCTGTCGGCCAGGTCGTACGGTTCGGACCAGAAGCTCCAGTGCTCGTAATCATAACTGGTACCGGCTCGTTCTCCGGGCGCCAGATTCTCGTACTGGGTGCGGCTGATCTCTTCCTTGTCCTGAACTCGGCCGGTGAAACGCCAGTAGCTCGTTGGTTCATCATCGGTACCGGTTCGGGTCTGAATCCGCACACGTGTGCCGACACCGGCCTCTGCGGACCAGCGCAGATGTCCCCAGGCCATGGGCTGGTCGAAGGCGACGACGTCGGATGTATACGTGGCCCGCTCGACGAACCCTCGTCCGTAGATCTCAATGTCTTGAATCTCCCAGCCCACCTCGGTCTCACCAATGGCCAGTTGAAAGAACCGTGTCCGTTGCTGGGAGGATATCTGGATTTCGCGCACCTGCTGTCGATTGTCACGAACGTCGGCCACAATCGGATCCATCAGCGAACAACACCACAGACTTTTGGGTACCTCGGGATTGAGGTGGATGCGGAAATCACGCACCGTCAGTGCCGGGTCACGCACACCGGAGCGCAGCACAACACGATCGACGAGGAATTGGCCCCCGAGATCGATGTCATTCGTGCCAACACTGGCGAAGATCTCGCGGCAACCATCGCGGATCCAGATGCACTTGTAGCCACTGTCGAGCCAGTTGGTTCGTGGATCGCCGTCGAAAGCCCCTTCCCTGTTGTCGTAGACACCCCCCAGCGCCGTGGCCCGCTGCGCCAGATTGAAATCGGGATGCATCTGCAGGGGCCGCAGTTCGCCCGCCGCCATATCGAGGAAATTCGCTTCGCCCGCCGCTTCGTGGTGTACGGTCCAGTCAAAAGCGCGGACCGTGCCACCAATGGCTGCGGTGGTTGCTGCGGGCTTGCCCCAGTGTAACACGAACTGGGCCTCGACTGGAGCCGGCGCCAGACAGTGAATCAGACAGAGAACCACGCAGGGAACCAGACACAACTGCAGCCACGACCCACCAGCGAGCCAGGCAACGGGTACTGTGAACAGGGAAATCGGGCGCATGCGTCCAAGAAGGATGTGCGACGGGGTGGCCACTGCAGCGTACCTGCCGCCGCAAGATAGGCCAAGTGGTGGGCACCCCCCAAACCATGCAGGCCGCTGGCGGCTACTGTGGCGCGTGAACCTGCACCGGATCCAGGCAGATCAGTGCCATACTCTGCGCCGGCAGAAACAGTTGTTGCTCGTGATGCCCTTCACGGTCCGGGGTCTCGCAGACCTCCATGGGGACCAGGCTGCCCTGCCGCCAGCGGCGCGCCGCATCAATGCGGTACACCGTCAGCCGCTTCATACCCGGCGGCATACCGTCGATACACAACAGCAGTTCTTCGCCGCCCTGGTGAGTACGGTTTGACAGCAGCACACGGGCACCTGTGCCACGGGCAGCAGCGACAGCCTGGATGTCGGCATGATCACAGGTGAGACGCAGACCCTCCGCCCCCAACTGCTGCATCAGCCAGTCCGCGTAGGGCCGAGCCTCGCCCGTCGTGACGGCGGCCGGCGCCTGGGCGCGCGCAACAGGCGCCGGCAGCGCCCGATGCACCGCAACATGAACCGTGGGCTCCCGTCGTGGCGCCATCAGACACCCTCCCCCAGCCCCAGACGCTGCTCTTGGGGGCGCAGCGCCTCGATGATGAACTGGATGTGCGCCTCCAGGGGCACGCCCAGCTCCTCGGCGCCCTGCACGACATCATCGCGATTCACGCCGCGAGCGAAACCCTTGTCCTTCAGCTTCTTCCTGACACTCTTCACTGTCAGGTCGGCAAGACTGCGCGAAGGGCGCACCAGGGCGCAGGCGACGAGGAAGCCGCACAGTTCATCGACGGCGAACAGAGCACGGGCAACCGTCGTGTCGCGGGGGACACCGGTGTAGTGTGCGTGGCCAAGGATGGCCTGGCAGAGCTCCTCATCGTAGCCGCGAGCCCGCAGCAGGGCCACGCCCTCGGCGGGGTGCTGTTCGCTTGCTGACAGCGCTTCGTTGGGAAATCGTTCGTAGTCAAAGTCATGCAGCAGACCCACAGTCGCCCACGCTTCTTCATCTGCGCCAAGCCGGCGGGCCCAGGCACACATGGCGATCTCGACGGCGTACATGTGTTTGCGCAGTGCGTCTGACTGGGTGTACTCATGCATCAACTGCAACGCTTCTGCTCGTGTCATCGTGGCAACATCTCTCTGTCTGAATTGTCGTCATCAAAGTGCGGGCGCACGTGACCGCCGACCTCGATCCGTGGCCCTTCCATCTGCATCTGCACGCGCAGTCGCAGCAACGACGGCCGACCCGTCTCGTAGCCTTGCTCGATCAACAGTTCGGTGCCATCCGGTAACAACTTGTGCTGCAGCAGGTACGCCCCGAGACAGGCGGCGGCCTCACAACTGGCGGCCTCTTCCGGTCCATTGTCGGCGGGGCGAAACATACGTGCCGCGACGTGATGATTCTCGGAACGGGCCTGCAGACAGAAGGCGTAGACCTGGAGATGCAAAGCCTGATGACGCACCATGCGTACCGCGAATCCACGGAAAGCGGGTCCATCGAGTCGGCACGTGCCCAACTCCGCCAGGCCGGGAACCGGCACCAGCAGAATGGGCTGCGCCAGCGACGCCATCTGTACCGGCGGCAGCCTGAGGTCTGCGGGCAACTGCAAACCCAGCAGAGCGTGTATCTGCGCTGTCGGCCACGGGGCTCCGAGGCCGATCATGGGTGCCTCCAGCCACAGGGGCTCGACGGCAGCGGTGTTCTCCGGACAGGACACATGCACATCGCCAAGTGGCATGGACAGATGGACAGAATCCAATCCGCCTGGATCCTGCCACTGCTGCTGCAGAGCCCACGCAGCGGCAAGTGCGGCAGCCCCGGAGAAGGGGACCTCTCGGCCCGAGCGAAAGACCCGCATCTCGTGCAGCTCCCCTGTTGTATCAACAAAGGCCGTCTCGATGCTGTCGCTCTGCTGCGCCGCAGCGGCCATGGCAGCTGCCGCGAGACTGCCGTCGTGGAGTCCGATGGTCACAGGCTGCCCGCCCCACACGGCGGTAGCGAACACGTCGACACGCACACCATCACCAACACCTGCCATCAGCATGTCAGACCCTCCAGATGGGGTGTCACTGCATCGATCGCCGCCAGATCATCACCCACGACCAGCAGGCTGACAAAGGAACGGGCCCGTTCTGGTTCG
The DNA here is from genome assembly GCA_937919035.1 of uncultured Gemmatimonadaceae bacterium. Classification (GTDB taxonomy): domain Bacteria; phylum Latescibacterota; class UBA2968; order UBA8231; family UBA8231; genus UBA8231. Next base: position 6,944 of record CALFPI010000770.1, on the reverse strand, counting down.
TTGGTGAAGACGACGCCACGGGAAATCTGTCTACCATCCGGTGTCATCTCCAGTGGCATCTGCTGGCGCAGGCTGCTGGCCCACGAGGCGATGTCCCTATGGCCTGTGGCGATCACATCCTTGCTGCGGACGACACGCCAGATGGCTGTACGTGTCGCCACAACCCGACGGGCCAGAGCCAGAGCCACACGACCCATGGTGAAGCGTGGGTTCACTTCGACGATCGGCTTGAGACGGAGCTCGCCATCGGCTGCGTCGCGAAAAATGAAGGCATCGATCCCGAGGGGGCCGCGAAAGTCCGCAGGCAGACGGGCCTGCAGGCTGGCACCGATCCGGGCAAAGAGCCGCATCAGGTGCTGGTCATCACCGTCATCACCATGGAGAAAGCGTTTCAATTCCTCCGTCAGATCCCCCGCCATGTTGTGCACGAAAACGCCCTGGAAGCGGCCCCGCACGTCGGTGAGGAAGCGGGTAACCCCGAGGAGCCGGAGAGACCCGGAGTCATCGACCTCGTACTGGGCCGACAGATCCAGCTGGCGATCGAGCCAGGGCTCAATCACGACACGCCCCGCCTCACGCAGGATCCGGCGCAACCAGTGCTGCTGGTAGGGTGCCAGATCGGCTGCGGGGAGGATCATCTGCTGGCCACCGGCGGCACCAAAGGCAGCCTTGATCACCGCTTTTGTCCAGCCAGCGGCAAAACCCGCCGTCAGCGCCTGCGTCGCATCCAGTTCCGTGTCGCAGGATGTGCCCACCACCTCCACGCCGCAGATCCAGTCCCCTTCCGTGGCCTTCAGGTCGCCGATGATCTCAGCAAGCCACGCGGCGCTCCAGGTCTTGGCGTACAACTGTCGCCGCGCTTCATGCCAGCGCTTCGACGGGTCTGCGGCGCCGTCCGGCAACTGCCCCGCCAGACCCGTCAACGCAGCGACGCTGTCCGGCGCCCAACCCCACGGGCGCAGATCGTTGAGCTTGCGCGCTGCCAGTTCGCCGGGCAAACCGCCGGGCAGACCGCCGGGCAGACCGCCGGGCAGACCGCCGATCAACGGATCCCAGACGATGAACTCCGGCACGCACAGTCCCGCTGCCTGCAGCATCTGCAGAAAGGGCGCGCCCGGACGCTCTGCGACAACCACGATGTCATCGGCCGCCGCCAGCAGGGCCGGCACGATGGCCAGGTCATCCCCCAGAGCGCGCACGGCCATGCGTGGCTCAAAGAGGCCCCGGCCGGCGGCCAGATCACACAGTGGGTTGAACCAGTAGAGGTTGGGTCCATCCAGTTCGCGTATCGCCATGGTGAGTAAACTACGTCCTGCCCAGGGGGCCGGTTGTCGTGCCTGCCCGGGGAGCGTATATGAAGGGTCCATCTGCGATCAACCCGGGAGAACATGCACATGCGTTGGGAGCACCTGACCTACAAGAGCTTTGCCACCGCCGTGCAGACCTGTGCCGGCGTCGGTGTGATTCCCGTGGGCGTCATCGAACCCCACAGTGCGCACCTGCCCCTGGGCACGGACTGCTTCACCTCACATCACATAGCCTGTGCGGCGGCAGCACAGGAACCGGCCCTCGTTTTTCCAGCCTACCCCTGGGGCATCAATCACGAGGGCGCCCATCTGCCCGGTTCCATCGTCATCCAACGCGATCTGGTCTTTCATCTGCTGCAGAACGTGTGTGATGAGATGGCTCGTCATGGCGTGAAGAAAATCGTGCTGCTCTCCGGACACGGCGGCAACCGCTACGCTCTGCCGCTGTTCGTGCAGACTCTCGTGGAACAGGAGCGTGATTATGCCGTCTACTACGCGCAGTTGCCGGCCTTCAGCGGCTGGCGCGAGCTGAAACAGGCCAGCGACGACGGTCATGCCGGGGAGAAGGAAACGAGTCAGATGTTGCATCTCCACCCCGAACTCGTCGCCATGGATGCTGTCCCGGAACCCTTCGTCAACCAGCAGGGCAATGCCGCTCTGCAGGGGGTGGGAGCGTACTCTCCCGTGGACTGGTATTCCATGTATCCCAATATGTACGTCGGCGATGCAAGTCAGGCGACCGCCGCCAAAGGCAAAGCCATCTTCGCCCACGACATCGACGCTTTCGTCGACCTGCTGGGCGCCGTCAAGCGGGATGCCGTCACAGCTGAATTGCTGGCGCGGTTCCATGCCGGGGTGAAAGCACCGAAGTCTCCCTACTGACCGGTTGACAGCAATGATGCCGCGCAGAATCTTTGCCGCCCTCGGAGGTGTTGTCGAGCCATGACCGTACGTGTCACCATCGAAGTCGAAGAGGATCTCTGCACCTACCAGTCCGCCGACAATGGTGCCGGTCCGCTGTGGTGCCATGGATCGACGATTGTCGCCCGGTGCGCAGACCGGGTTTTTGTTGCCACACTCGAGACGCTTCCCGATCAGGTGCCGCTCAACAACACGAGGTGGGTGCTGTACGAGCGACCCGACAACGGCGCCTGGCGTCTAGTCCACACCGACACGACGGGGCGCACACGCGAACCCTCTCCCATCGCCCTTGTGGGCAACGACCTACTGGTCTCGGCCAACCCCACCCTGACCGCAGCGGGTGTCTACAACGGACCCGCCCAACCGACGGTCTTCCGCTTCGACACTCGGGCCCTTGATCATGCACCCCGTGTGGAGCAACCGGACTGGGAAGACTCAGCCCGCTTCAGCGAGCATTCCTACCGCACGGTGGCCGCCGATGGTGCCACCGGTGATGTCCTCTACATGCAGAACGAGGGGTATGAGATCGCCCACATGTCGCTGCGACGCGGGGGCGTCTGGCAGCGCCGTGGGGAGATTCGCTGGCCCTTCGGTGACGAGTATGCGACACCACAGCCGCTGAGATTGTGCTACCCCAACGTCATGCTTTGCGGGGGCGGGGCTCATTTTCTTGGCGTCGGCGACATCATCGAACCGGTGGAACAGTGGCGCGAGGCCAAGAAACAGATCACCGGTCGGGACTGGGACTACGTCTTTCGCCGGCTGTTCTACGCACATACACCTGATCTGGCCTCACAATCATTTGGCCCGTGGCTGGAGTTGGCCAACCGCGACGCCACAGCAGGGTCCACGCGGCACTGTGACCTGTGGATCGATGCGACGGGCAATGCCCACATCCTGTGGATCGAATCCAGCACCGATGCGCGCATCCGCGACCAGTTCTTTGCGGGCACGCAGGTCCGTCAATCCTTGGAATATGCCATCGTGCGTGAAGGGCAATTCGTCGAGCGCCACTCTCTGGCGACCCACAGCGAAGGGGATGACGGACTGATCCCATTGCAGGCTCGCCTCCATGTCGCGGCCTCCGGCCTCCCGCTGATCCTGGCACAGTTCCACGATGCGCGGGGTGTGCGCTGGCGTCTGGCGCCCCTGCAGGTCGATCCCGTGTGGATCGACGTACCCTTCCACCGTCCCATGAGTGGCACGTTCCTGACCAACACCGTCCGTGGCGGCTCCGCCCCGGCTGACGTGATCGACATTGTCAGCAGCATCGATGGGCCGGGTCTCGGATATGCCCGTCTCCGCGTGGAGGCATGAGTTCCACTTTCGGCGGCTGGCGGCGCCCATGGTTGGTACTGGGTGGCGCTCGTGTGGATCGTGATCACCCCGACCTCGACGGCCTGCGGCGGCAACAGGATCCCGAGGCCTTCCTCTGGCAGATCCTCCCCCATGCGGCGCGCACCTTCTCCGCCTGCATTGCGCTGCTGCCACCGCGGGTGGCCCGGGCGGCAGCCGTAGGGTATCTCTACTGCCGCATCCTCGATACCTACGAGGATCTGCACCCTGATCCAGCCTCGCGGGAAGCGGCTCTGCGCACCTTCGCCGCCCGTTTCGACAGCCCCTCGGGTGGGCTGCCGTTGCCGGCGCCACCCGTCATCCCGGCAGCGCTGTGCCAGGACGTGCGCGACGCCACACACCTTCTGCTCATTGAACGCTGCGACTTGGTGGATCAGGTCTTTGTCACACTCGACGGCGAACAACAGCGGGCGGTGCGCGATGTTGTCGCCGCCATGGCGGCGGGCATGTGCTGGTCCTCCGCCATTTTTGTCGCTCAGGGCGGTGTCCTGGCAGATGAGGGGCAGTTGCTGCGCTACTGCCGCAATGTGATCGGTCACCCTGTCGTTTTCACACTGCGCCTGGTACGGGAGGATGCCCTGCCTGCGGAACTGACGGAACAGGCGATGGTTGTCGGCGAGATGGTGCAGCTTGCCAATATCACCCGCGACATCGAAAAGGATCTGCAGCGCGGCGTCGCCTACCACCCGGACCTGCGGCCCCTGTTGCGGGGGGCCGCCTCGGACAAGGCCGATATCCGCCGGGTGCGACTGGCCTACCTGCGCCTGGCTCTGGCCCGCGTGCCTGCCTATCTGCGCGTCGTGGAAGCCATCGACTTCGACCGGATCAGCATGACCCGTGCCTCCGCCCTGCTCATGTTGTTGTTCACCGATCGACATTACCGTGGCTGTGCCCACCGGGTCGACGTGCGCTCCTGGTCCGGCGCCGACAGCTGGGTGGCACTGCTGCGCCAGGCCCTGCCCGCCGTCATCTCGTCGCGCTACACCCACAAGGTGCTGGCCCGGGTGGAGCACAACTTTCTCACCGCTCTGCAACAGACCGAGAGTCTCGCATGAACCCCGATTTTGAGCGCGAATGGCGGCGTAAGGTGCGCAAGGTGCGCGGCTCCGATTTCTGGCAGACCGTGTCGACGCCACCACAGGCGCCCGTGGAGCCGGCCCGTCAGCGCCCCCGTCGCAGCGAGATCGCTGTCGACAACACCTGGTCCCTGCAGTTGCGGGGGGATATCGGCACCAGCGGCGCAGCGGCCCGGGGTGCGCAGGATCTGCGGGACAGCCTGGCTCGGCGCCTGGGTATTCGTCTGCGGCGCAGCGGGGACGGACCCTGTATCGCCTTGCGTCTGCATCCGGGAAGATTGCCGGCAGACCGCTGGTCGGGACACTTCACTCTGCATGTCACAAACAATTGCGTCGAAGTTGTCGCCCCTTCTGAAGTGGCCCTGCTGCGTGCCTGCCTGTGGCTGTCCAACTACCTGTGCCTGCGCCGCAATGCCCATCTGCCTCTGGGTACGCGGCGCGTGCGGCCCCTGGTCGACCTGCACGTGGGTGCTGATCTGTGGGGAGGATTCTCGACGACGCAGGGCTGGATCCACGGCCGCGAAAACGATGACAACTTCCTCGAGCTGGCCCGCGTCGGCGTCAACGCCGTTCCGATCATGGCGGTCCTGGAGGATTACCTGATCCCCGGCGGGGAGGGCCCCTTCGGCCAGCTGGGCGATCCCCGGGCGGCACAAAACCGCCGGCGGCTGAAGAAACTGGCACGCTCGGCAGCAGCCAGCGGTGTCCATGTCATGCTTATGGGATACAACCCAAAGCTTGAACCAGATGATCCCTTCTTCCGCAAACGGCCACGTTCCCGCGGGGCACTACAGGCTGGCGGTGCCTTCCGCACTTTGTGTACCAGCGACCCGGCAACGCGCCACTTTCTGGCCGCTTCCTGGGCCTCGCTCTTCGAGCAGATTCCCGAGCTCGGCGGGATCATCACCATCACCGGTGGTGAGGGATTCTACCACTGTTTCATGCGCAGCGCGTCGCAGGCTGCCGATTGCCCACGCTGTGGCCAGCGCCACGGGCCCGAGGTGGTTGCCGAGGTCGTCAACGACGTGGCACGCAGCATGCATCGAGCCCAACCTGAAGCGCGGCTGACGACCTGGCCGTACTCGGCCAATCACTGGTCCGGCGACCGGGACCAGGACGATTACATCGCCGCTCTTGATCCCGAGCACGTCATCTTCCAGAGCGAGATCGACAAGGATTCCGTCGACTGGCGTGAGGCAGGCTACGCCAAGGATTGCTGGGATTACTCGATGAGTCGTATCACGCCAAGTGACCGCATTGTGCGCCAGCGAGCCCTGTGCAAGCAACACGGCCTGCCCTTCAGCACCAAGCTCGAGATCAACACCTCCATTGAGTGTCTCAACGTGCCATATCTGCCAACGCTGGAGAACCAGCGCGCCATCTGGGAGCATGCGCGCCACCTGCGGCCGCAGGCCATTCATTCCCGCTGGCTTTTCGATGGCGCCAACAAGTCGCCTGCAGAGGATCTCGGCTACTGGTCGATCTGGGGCAAGGGCACTGAATTTGAGGATCTCGATCACACGCTCACCGCCATCGCCCAGCGTGATTTTGGTGCCAAAGCTGCCAGGCGCATGCGTCAGGGCTGGGCCCTGTGTTCGGCCGGCATGCGGCACCATCCGCAACTGGACTACTACAAAGGCCCCTTCTTCATCGGCCCGGGACAACCCCTCGTGCTCGACGGGGCCAGCGCCACCCAACCGGGGGTGGCACCGGAATGCCTCGATGAGGCCTTCTTCGGCATCTTCTACTGGCATTGGGAGAACGCCGCGACACACGACGCCACGACGTTGATCGAGAAGAAACCGCTGTTCTATGGCCAGCCTTTCTTCCGCGCCCTCGCCCGTCGGGGCCCGCGGCAGGGGCAGGACGTGGCCCTGGAGGAGTTGCAGGAACTGGCACGCCTGTGGGAATTGGGCGCGGACCGGATCGAAGCTGCCGCTGCTGATGTGCCACGCGCCGCACGTGTGCGCTACCAGCGCGAATGCACCCTTGTGCGTTTCCTGGCACTCACCTGGCGCTCGGCGGCACGTGTGGAGGAATTTCTGCGCCTGCGCAATGTCGTGCTCGAACACAGCGGCAGACTGTGGGTTCGCGCCGGACATGTGACGGAAAATCTGCGCGACGTGGCGCGCATGGAACTGCTGGCCCGGGACGAATTGGCCACGGCGAAACAGGCGCTTGCACTGGTGCAGGGCGTCGACTTCCTCGACCTGTCCCTGCGTCTCGACATGGGCACGGCGTCGACTCAGCAACTGCTGACGGCCAAGGTCGCACAGGTCGACAA
>CALFPI010000769.1 GCA_937919035.1 uncultured Gemmatimonadaceae bacterium | reverse complement strand
ATCCAGCCGGGACCGCACCGCGTCGCGACTGCTGTCACCGTAGTTGGCGATCAGGTTGCGGAGAAAGCGCCGGGCGGCGCCCTCATCACGCGCATCTTCACTGGCGGCGGCGACGCCATCGAGATACTGCCATACGTCGCGATTGCGGCCCTCGAGGCTGTCGGGTTCGAAATAACCTGCCGCCCACAGGCGGACAAAGTCCTCGCTGTCCAGGCGCGACGCCAGTTGCTTGACGTAACCGAGGATGAGCCGATTCGTCACCGCAGTGAAGCCACCTGTGAGGCAGGCGAAATAGTGGGTGTTGCTGGCGTTGCGCGTGTGCCGCACGATGTACGGCAGATAACCGAGCATCAGATCGTCGTGGTGCGGCTCCGTGTGCAGGAAGCGCGTGTCCGACAGCGTGTGCGAACCGCGCTCGATTTTGGCAATGAGACGGTCGCGCACCATTTCCGTGAGGCTCTCTCGACCCGGGGGCCATTTCGCCAGCAACGCAGCCGCTTCGGGATCGGCAGCGAACATATCCTCCGTCAGCTCCACAACCTTGCAGTTGCGGGATACAGCCAGGTCGACAACGATCCGTTCCGCCATCTCCGTCGAGATGGTTGCAGCCTGTTCCACCAGCTCCAAACGACGGCGCCCCAGAAGCTTGGCCGCCCCCGTGGTGATGTAGAAGCGGGCCATGGGCAACACGTGCAGAGCCGTTGCCGGAAAGTCGATCTTCGGCTCCTGCTGGATGGCATCGGCAATGATCCGCGCTTTGGCCTCGCCGGCGGCGATGATGATGGCGCAGGCCCCGGGGTTGGCCGTGATCGTGCCCAGGCCGATGGTGATCACGAGTCTCTTGCTGGCCACCTCGATGCCACCCAGATCACCGGCGGCAGAGGCCTGGGTCTCGTAATTGACCGCCGTCAGGCGTGTCGTGGAGCGGTGATCGGAGCCCCGCACGTTGAAGCCGATATGCCCGTCGGGGCCGATGCCACCGAGAAAGAAGCCGATGCCACCAAGAGCGCGGATGCGGTCTTCGTACTCCTGACACCACTGATCAACGCGCGACAGTACCTGTTTGCATGTCGCTTCCGTGTGGTTGGCAGCCGCGCGATACCGCAGGCTCAGGTCGACGACGCCCTCTTCACCCCACACCGACTGCAACGTCTGCCCGTTCTGCAGACCGATCTGTCGGCAGTCCATCAACAGTGCCCGCTCTTCACGCAGGCCGAACCCTTCGAGATAAAAGCGTTTCACGTAGGAGAAGAAGCTGTTGGCCTGTGTCGGCTCAATCGGATAGAACTCGTCGATCTGCACGAAGTGCAGTCCCGACATCTGCGGCTGGCGACCTGGATCGACACCCGCTGCCTCGAGTTCACCACGAATTTCGAGCGTGTCCCAGCTGACCAGCAAACGCTGCACCCAACGGATGAAATGTTCCGGCGTCTTGCCCGTCGGCAGGGACACGACCCCTTCGGGGTTGCCCTGTACCCACTCCAGGAAACGCAGTGCGGCAAGCTTGCCGAGGGCGGGGAAGTTATCCACCACCAGCGTCGGGATACGCTCTTGGGGCGCATAGAGAGCCGCGAAGGGCGAATGAACCAGCGCCTGCTGCTCCACCGGTGTGAGATTTGTGTCGGTCAAGATTGGCCTCGTGGATGAAATGGTACAGGCGCCGGCCCCCATGGGCCTGGCGCCTGTTGGTTTTTCGCTGAGTTGTGCAGATGCCTCAGCTGTCAGACACGAGCCGCATAGAGATCGGCCAGATGTTCCTTGACCTGCTCCGCCAGCTCCTCGTCGGTAATGGCGCTCATACGACCGTGGACCTCGTACTGGTCCATGACCCAGCGTGCCACCTTATGCACCTTGATCTTGGAGAGCTTCTTGTCGCCCTCGAGCCCGAGAAATGAATTGACCCACAGGGCAACGCCGTCGACCCCGGATTTGTCCGTTATCGAAACACGTGGCGGGCGACCAAAGAGCTTTGTTGTATCAAAAATGTTATAGATACGCTCATCGGACCGCAGTCCGCCGGCATGAATACCAGCGCGCGTCGTGTTGAAATCTCGGCCCACGAAAGGATAGTTGTGGGCGATTTCGACGCCGATGGACTGCATGTAGCGAGCCAGTTCCTGTACCATCATCAGATCGATGCCACACTGATCACCATGGAGGGCGATGTATTCGATGATGGCCCCCTCCAGCGGCGGATTGCCGGTACGCTCACCGAAACCGAAGAGCGTCGTGTTGACGGCGTTGCAGCCGTAGAGCCAGGCCGTGGCGCCGTTGATGTGCACCTTGTGAAAGTCGTTGTGGCCATGCCACTCGAGGCATTCGGGTGGTATGCCGATGTCGTGCGTCATGCGGTGAATCATCTTGGGAATCGAGCGCGGCAGCTTGACACCGGGCGTCGACACACCAAACCCCATGGTGTCGCACAGACGGATCTTCACGTGCATGTCCGCCGGCACCTGTTCCGAACGCCGCTTCAGTTCTGCGACGTAGGGCATGACAAAGCCGTCGAAATCGGCACGGGTCACGTCTTCCAGATGCACGCGCGGGCGAATACCAGCCTCCCACGCCGCATCGATGATCTCGATGTAGTCATCGAAGGCCTTGCGGCGATTCTTCTTCAGCTTGTAGAAGATGTGGTAGTCGGAGGAGGGTGTCAGCAACCCCGTTTCCTTGACCTGCGCATCCTTCACCAGGCGAAAGTCACCCTTGTCAGCACGAATCCACGAAGTCACTTCGGGATACTTGTGCCCCAGGGCACGGCAGTCATCGAGCGCCTTGCGATCGTTGGCCGTGTAGAGAAAAAACTCGGTCTGGCGAATGACCCCCTTGGGGCCACCCAGCTTGGCGAGCATGTCGAACAGCTTGACCTGCTGTTCCACGGAGTACGGGGGCCGGGCCTGCTGGCCATCACGGAAGGTTGTATCCGTGATCACCAGATCCCGCGCCAGGGCTTCCTTTGGATCGAAGCTCACCTGCTTGCCATCGATCTCCTCTACCAGCGGGCCATCGAACTGGATCTTCGGTGGCAGCGAATAGTCAAACATGTCGTCGAGCAGATTGGGCTCGGCCGTTTCCTGCAGTTCATACTTGGCACTCATCTCATAAGCTCCTTATGTCAGCTTCACTCTTGCCCATCCCTATCAATCCCACGCAAGCTGTGCGTCGCAACCGGGGTCCAGCCCGTCGTCGGGGTAGGCGTCGGGGTGGCGCCGGAGACGGCGGCTCCGACGCCGCAGTAGACTCAGTCCAGGTGTTTGCCGATGAAGTCGATCGCCCCACCCACATCCTGCACACCCAGAGCCTCATCTTCGTCCATCTCGATATCGAACTCCTCTTCGAAGCCGGCCATCAGTTCAACCGACTGCACCGACTCGGCGCCGAGGTCGGCACTGAAGGAATGGCTCTCCTCGATCTGTGCCGTCGCAATCTTGAGCACCTTCGCAATAACCTTGTACACCCGCTCCTTGACTTCGTCGCGCTGCATCTGTGTCCCCTCTATGTGAGCTTCGACGCCGCGGCGGCGTCGATGATGAATGTGCAATCCGGGTGATCCTGCAGCAGGCTTGAGGGACAATCGGGGCTGAAGGGCCCCTCCACGGCTGCAGCAATGGCATCCGCCTTCTTGGCCCCGGTGGCAAGCAGGATCAGAGCCCGGGCTTCGCGGATGGTGCCGATCCCGGCAGACAAGGCGCAGCGTGGCACCTCGGAAGGATCGGAAAAGAACCGGCCGTCACTGTTAGCATCGATGGTTTCCTGCGTCAGGCTGACGAGACGGGTGCGCGAATCCACGGAACTGCCCGGCTCGTTGAAGGCGATGTGTCCGTTGCCACCGATACCGAGGAGCCACAGATCGACGCCGCCGGCGGCGAGGATACGGTCCTCGAAGGAGCGACACTCCAACCCCGGAAAGCGGGCCTTGCCATTCAGTACGTGCGTATTCCAGGGCCGGATATCGACATGACGGAAGAGTCGGTCGTTCATGAAGTAGCGATAGCTCTGTTTGTGATCGCCGCCGAGACCCCAGTACTCATCAAGGTTGAAGGAGGTGACAGCGGCCATCGTGAGGCCGTCCTCCTTGTGCATGCGCGCCATTTCGCTGTACGTCGCTTCGGGTGTGGATCCGGTGGCCAGTCCGATGACGGCCTCCGGGCGCGTGCGGATGAGATCGGCGAAGGCGGTAGCGGCGGCGGTGGCCACCGCTGCGGCGGTGTCACAGATCTGCAGTTTGATATTCCCAGACATGGCGATCGTTGCTGTCCTCTTTGAGGTGGAAGGGGCTGATGTGGGGATAATCTACAAACACCAGGTGCCGGGCAAAAACCACCGGCGGCCCCCCTTCGTCGCCGGTTGCAGCCTGTCTGAGGCTCGGCTACTTTCCGGATCAGCAAGCAACATCACCTTTTGCACCAACCCAGTCCATCGCGGAGCCCTTGATGAGCGACCATTTCCCGCTGTCCCCTGAACAGATTCAGCGTCTCGAACAGCGCGGTTGCAGCGCCGAAGATTGGGCCGATGTCCACGTCGCCGACGGCTTCGACACCGAGCGGGTGCGCAACGTGCAGTTCGGGGGCCACATGCGCCTGGGCTGCCTGGCGGGCTATGTGGATCTGGAAGGTGGAGTCAGAGTTCCCGCCGCCCTGACGGATGCGACGCTGATCAACTGCGTCATCGGTGATGACGTCCTGATCGCTTGTGTCGGCAGCCATATTGCCAACTACGAGATCGCCGATGGGGCCATCCTCACGGACGTGGGCACCATCGTCACCCGCGAGGGAGCCAGTTTCGGCAATGGCGTGAAGGCTGAAACCATCAACGAAGGAGGCGGCCGCGAGGTACCGCTGTTCGCCGAGTTGTCCAGCCAGTTCGCCTACCTGCTTGCCATGCATCGGCACAATTTTGGACTGACCGAACGGCTGGAGTTGATGGCTGCCACCTACGCCAGGCAGGCCACGCACAATCGGGGCACCATCGGTGCCGGAGCACGGATTGCCCACGTCGGCGAGATGGTGGATGTGCAGATCGGCCCCGCAGCCCGCATCGTCGGTGCTGCGCGTCTGCAAAACGGCACCATCCTCTCCGAGCCGGCCGCTCCCACACAAGTGGGCGCCGGGGTGTCGGCAGAGGACTTTATTCTCGCCGAGGGCGCCAGTGTCAAGGATGGCGTCGTCCTGCGCTCCTGTTTCGTTGGCCAGGGCGTACAGCTGGGCAAGCAGTTCTCCGCGGAGAACTCATTGTTTTTTGCCAATTGTGAGGGCTTTCACGGCGAGGCCTGCTCGATCTTTGCCGGCCCCTACACGGTCACGCATCACAAGAGCACACTGTTGATCGCCGGCATCTACTCCTTTTACAACGCCGGTTCCGGCACGAACCAGTCGAACCACATGTACAAACTCGGCCCCGTGCATCAGGGCGTCATTCAGCGTGGCACGAAGAACGGTTCCTTTTCCTATATGCGTTGGCCCAGCGTTGTCGGGCCCTTCTGCGTCATCATCGGCAAACATCTGAACAACTTCGACATTGGCGACCTGCCGTTTTCGTACGTCACGGAAGAGAGTGGTGAATCGCTGTGCACGCCGGCGATGAACATGTTCACTGTCGGCACGATACGCGACGGCGACAAGTGGCCCGCCCGTGACCGGCGCAAAGCCACCATCCGTCGCGACCAGATCCGTTTCGATGTCTACAGTCCCTATACGGTCGGCAAGATGATCGTCGCTGAGGGCGCGTTGAATGCGCTCTACGAAGAGACCGATCGAGAATTGGAGCAGGTGCGGTACAAGGGTGTCATCATCAAACGGCTGCTGCTGCGGCGCAGCGCCCGCAATTATGCTGGCGGCATCGATGCATATCTACAGGGCAAGCTTCTGGCGCGGACGGCAGCGGCACGCGCCGCCAAGGATGCCGAGGCCCTGCAGCGATCGTTGTCCGGTGGTGACGGCATCTTCAGTGCGAAATGGGCGGATGTGGGTGGCCTGCTCCTGCCGGACGATCGGCTGCAACGTATTGAGGCCGACATCGAATCGGGAAGTCTTAACACACCGGCACAGGTCGATGCTGCCTTTGCCGAGGCCGCTGCTGCGGGCGACGCCGATGAGTGGGAGTGGGTGCGCACCACCTGGCAACAGCGGACCGGTGACGCCACGGAAAGGTTGAGCCTTGCTCAGCTCGATGCAATCGAGGGTACCCACCGCAAGGCGACTGCGACCTTCATCAGAAAGATTCTAGCCGATGCTGAGAAGGAGTTTGATCCCGTCGCCCGCTTCGGCTACGGCGCCGACGCCGGCGACGAGGCGCGCGACAACGATTTCGCCGCAGTGCGCGGCAGTTTCGCGGACAACTCATTCGTGCGTCAGATGCAGGCCCGACTCAGCGACAACACCTGAGCCACATCGCCTAAGCCACAACGCCTGGCCGGGCTGCATCGAATACGGACGGGCCACAGCCTACCGGCGGGGCCCGTTCGAGACATGCCGGAGAGAGCAGCTATGACCGACGCTGGCATCCGTACTCTGTTGATCGAAGACAATCCGATCCACGCCCGGCTCATTGAGCGACTGCTCGACGAAGTGGAAGGGCAACACTTTCAGGTGCAGACCGTAGATCGACTGGATGTCGGCCTGCGGCGCCTGCAGCAGAATGATGTCGACATCGTCCTGCTCGATCTGGTCCTTCCCGACAGCCAGGAACTGGCGACCTACTTCCGCGTTCGCGCCGAAGCAACGGAGGTGCCCATCGTCATCCTGACGGGCCTCGACGATATCAACCTGGCGGCCCACGCCGTGGAGGCCGGTGCACAGGATTTCATGGTGAAGTCGAAACTGAACGCCATGTCACTGGGGCGGTCCATCCACTATGCCATGGAGATGACACGTGCCCAGCGGGGCGAGTGGGACTCGCCCATGTTCCGCCTCGCCCAGCAGCAGTTCCTCAAAGCTTCGCAGTTGATGAAACTCGATGACAATCTGCGCCAGCGACTGCTGTACCCGCAGCGGACCCTGATCGTTTCATTCCCGTTTCGCCGCGACGAGCAGGATCAGGTGGAAACGGTCTTTGGCTACCGGGTGCAGCACGTATTGAGCATGGGGCCGACAAAGGGCGGCATCCGCTACCACCCGGAGGTGAATCTGGGCGAGACGGCGGCCCTGGCGATGTGGATGACCTGGAAGTGCGCGCTTGTGCAACTGCCCTTTGGTGGCGCCAAAGGGGGTGTGCGTTTCGATCCGACCGATTTCTCTCGAGGAGAACTGCAGCGCCTGACACGGCGCTACACCTCTGAGATCATCGGCATGATCGGGCCCGACAAGGACATCCCCGCCCCGGATATGGGCACCGACGCACAGGTCATGTCATGGGTCATGGACACCTACTCACAGCAGGTCGGCCATACCGTGCCCGCTGTGGTCACAGGCAAGCCCGTCGTACTCGGCGGATCGGAGGGTCGCAACGAGGCCACGGGCCGCGGCCTCGTCTACGTCGTCGAGGCGGCAGCAAAGAAGATCGGTATGAACCTGTCCAGCGCCACCGCGGTGGTTCAGGGCTTCGGCAATGTCGGCAGCAACGCCGCACGCATCTTCCACGATTCCGGCGTGACCGTCACCGGCGTCAGTGATGTGCACGGCGGCCTGCACAACGCCGAGGGCCTGGATATTCCTGCAGTCGTCGACTATGTGCAACGGCATCGCACGACAGAGGGCTACCCCGAAGCTGATCCGGTGAGCAACGAGGAACTGCTGCAATTGCCCTGTGACATCCTGGCGCCGTGTGCCATGCAGAATCAGATCACTGCACGCAATGCCGATCTGCTTCGCTGTCGCATGCTGGCCGAAGGCGCCAATGGTCCCACAACGCTGGAAGCCGATGAGATCCTGCATGACCGTGGCGTGTATCAGTTGCCTGACATCCTGGCCAACGCTGGCGGCGTCACTGTGTCGTACTTCGAGTGGGTGCAGGACACGCAGAACTACACCTGGTCCTTGCAGCAGATCAATGAACGCCTGCAGCAGATCGTCACCGGCGCCTACGAGCGCACCGCCCGACGGGCGGAGAGGCAGAATCTCGACATGCGAACCGCCGCCCTCATCGAGGGCATCGAACGCGTCGTGGAGGCCAAACTCGCTCGCGGGCTGTTCCCCTAGGGGCGCCTGAATTGAGTCGTCGCAGATTGCGCGCAGAGCACTTCAACCCGCGCTATGTGCGAGTGCTGCACGTGCTGACCATCGTCGTTGGTTGCTACCTCATCGGCGTCGGCTGCATGGTTGTCGTCGGCTGGATGTTCGAACTGCCCCTGCTTACGCGTGCGCTGCAGTTGGCTCGTGAACCGATGAGCCGGATGACGGCCGTCACCTTCACCCTCTGCGGTACAGCCTTGTTGCTGCTGCAAGGCAGCCGGATCGATCGCCGGCGCTGGGGGATTGTTATTGGCGCGACCATAGTCGGCCTCGCACTGGCCAGAGTCCTGTTTGGCGTGGGCAGCATGGCGCCGAACACGGCGCTCACCTTTGTCCTGGCCGGGCTGGCCCTGGGCCTGATCGACGCCACAGACTGGGGGCCCTGGCAACCCGGTCGAATCTGTGCGGTTGCCATTGGCATCGTCGCCATTCTGTCGGCCAGCGATTATCTGCACAACATCCTGCTGTTGTCCGGCCTCGCCGCTCATGTGCCGCTGGCTCTCGACTCGTCGCTGGAATTCGGCCTGCTCAGCATCGGGGTTCTTGGCGCGCGCCCCTTACGTGAGCCGGCAGCCACAGTGGTGTCGACCATGGCCGGCGGCATGATGGCCCGGCGTCTGCTCCCGGCTGCGTTCCTGATCCCGCTGGCATTCGACTATCTGCGACTTTCTCTGGAAGGGCGATTCGGTATCGAGTACGGCCTGTCGCCCTTTGCCCTGATCTCCATCGTCGCACTCAACCTGATGATCTGGTGGAATGCGGCCCTGCTGACACGCGTTGACACGGGACGCATGGAGGCCGACAGGCAACTGTTGCAGAAGAACGCGATGCTCGAAAGCAGCGCGCAGGAATTGCTCCGCTCGCGGACCCAACTGAGCGAAGCAAAGGATGTTGCCGATCACGCCAATCACGCCAAGAGTGAGTTCCTCGCCAACATGAGCCATGAGATCCGCACACCGATGAATGGCATCATCGGCATGACGGAACTGCTGCTCAACACCCGTCTGACCGAACAGCAACTGGAATACCTGCGCCTCGTGGACCATTCCGCCGAGTCGCTGTTGCGCCTGTTGAATGACATTCTCGACTTCTCCAAGATTGAGGCGGGACGCCTGGAACTGGAGGTCATCCCCTTCAGCCTGCGGGATACGCTCGGGGATGCCCTGCAGATGTTGGCGGTGCCCGCGGCGGAGAAGAATCTGGAGTTGGCCTTCCACATCTCTCCCGAGATCCCCGACGCCCTGCTGGGTGACCCGGGCCGATTCCGTCAGATCATCGTCAATCTGGTAGGCAACGCGCTGAAGTTCACCGACCGTGGTGAAATCGTTGTCGATGCCTTGGTCGAAACTCTCGCCGCCGAACATGTACACCTGCGATTCTCGGTGCGCGACACGGGCATCGGCATTCCGGCAAGCAAGCAGGAGATGATCTTTGCTGCCTTCGATCAGGCCGACACCTCCACGACCCGGCGTTTTGGTGGAACGGGCCTGGGTCTGGCGATCTCGTCGCAACTGACGATGATGATGCACGGGCACATGTGGGTCGAGAGTCGCGGCCAGGGCACGGGCAGCACCTTTCTGTTCACGGCGAAATTTCTGCTGCAGGGAAACACCGAATTGCTCCCCATCCGAGGACCCATGTCCTTGCGTGGCGTGCCCGTCCTCATCGTCGATGACAACCAAACGAATCTGACGATCCTCGAGGAGATGGTTGGCAGTTGGGGCATGAGGCCCCGTACGATCGACTCCAGTTCCGGGGCCGTTGGTGAACTCCGGGGCGCACTCAAGGCGGGCACACCCTTCGGTGTCATCCTGCTGGACGGCTGGATGCCCGATATGGATGGCTTCGATCTGGCCGAGCAGATCCGCGAGTACAGCGAACTGGCCCACGTGCCGTTGCTCATGCTGACCTCAACGGGTCGGCCGGAGGATACGGAACGCAATCAGCGCCTGCACATCTCCCGGGTACTGACCAAGCCGGTGAAACAGTCCGACCTGCTGGAAGCCATCACAGACGCCCTCGACACATCCAGAGTCCTTCGACCTGCAGCAGATAGACCGTTGGCCACTGTCGGACCGCCACGGTCCATCCTGCTGGCCGAAGATGGCCTGGTGAATCAGCGTGTCGCCATGGAACTGCTCGCACTGCGGGGGCACTCGGTGACCGTTGTCGAAAATGGCCTCGAAGTCCTTGAGGCACTGCGGCGTGAGCCCTTTGATCTGATTCTGATGGATGTGCAGATGCCGAAGATGGATGGCTTCGAGTCGACAGCAGTGATCCGTACCGCCGAGGCCGCCAGCGGCACCCACATCCCCATCATCGCCATGACGGCACACACCATGAAGGGGGATCGGGAGCGTTGCCTGGAGGCTGGAATGGACGAGTACATTCCCAAGCCAATACGATCGGGCCAGGTCTATCAGATGATCGACAGCATCACCGCCGGCACGCCCCCCTCACTGGTGTCAATCAGTACCTGGGGGGCACTTGTAGAGCCAGAGCCCGACGCACCCCCGATGACCCTCCAGGATGCGCTGGCTGGTGTCGGCGGCAAACAGGAGACCCTGCGCGAACTTGCCGCCCTGATGCTGGAGGAGTGTCCGCGCCTGCTGGCGGAGATGCATCAGGCTCTGCGCAGCGACGATGCCCTGGCACTGCGTCGCGCCGCCCATACACTGAAAGGCTCCGCCCTGCTGTTTGCCGCCCACGCCACTGCGGATGCCGCCATGGAGTTGGAGACCATCAGTGTCGAGCAACGTCTCGCCGGCGCCGATGCCCTCCTCGGTCACCTGCAAACGGAAGTCGATCGCCTCAGTCAATACATCCGTCACGAGATCCTGGAGGAACCATGATCTCGACCCGTTGGCGCCGGAACACCGCCCTATCTGAAACCGCGTAAGTGGCTTGGGCGAACGAGCAATGTATTGGGTCTGCAACTGATGGGGCACCGTCAGCGTTTCCACACCCAGCGCCGCATAGGCGGTCAGTCGACGGTCCAACGGATCGTTTGCCGGCAGGGCAATCTTCATGTGATCCCCTGCACATCATGCAGGCCCATCGGCAGAATCTCGTTGGCCACGGGGAGCCAAAACGCTGCCTGCAGTAGAGCCCGACGTACTATGGGGACTCCGTGGCCACACCGCGGGAGCGTACTGTGGCCCCACGCGTCGGCGGCGGGCCTCGGCGTTGCAGACCCGTTGTTGGCAGCCGTATGGTAACGGTGGTGCCGTGACCGGGCTCGCTGTCGATATCGAGGGTGCCGGCGTGCTTGCGCACGATGTTGTAGCTGAGAGACAGGCCCATACCCATGGCGACACGCCCCTCCTTGCTGGCAAAGGCCGGCTCGAAGATATGGCGCAGGCGCTCTTGCGGGATGCCGCGGCCATTGTCAGCGATGGTGATGGTAACGAAGCCTTCTTCGGCAACCGTGCGCACCACGATGCGGCCGCTGCCTTGCTCGAGGGCCTGACATGCATTCTGCAGCAGACCCATGTACAACTGGTTGAGCTCCTGAGGGTAACAGGTCAGTGGCGGTAGTTGGCCGTACTCGCGCACCACTTCCACCCTGGGACCGAAGCGAGGCTCCATCAGCGTCAACGCCGAATCGAGTCCCTCGTGGACATCGACCCGTTCGTATTCGGCCCTGTCGAGATGGGTGAAGGTCTTCAGGCTGCCGACGATCCGACTCAGTCGTTCGATGGCCTCTGTCGTCGCCTTGCTGTTGTCTCCCAGGGCCTTCAGTACACGTTCGAGGGTCTGTCTCCGCTCTGCCTCATCGATGCCCGTGTCTTGCGCCAGCGCGTCACGGATTCGCGCCAGGCCACGGGCAGAGACGTCGGCGGCACTCTTGACCGTGCCCAGGGGCGTGTTCAACTCGTGGGCAATGCCGGCGACAAGATTGCCAAGGGCCGCCATCTTTTCCTGCACGATCAGTTGATTCTGTGTCTGCCGCAGTTCGGACAGTGTCTCCTCAAGCTTCTGGTTGCGCTCCTGCAACTCGTGCGTGCGCTCCAGCACCCGGTGTTCCAGTTCGTCGATCTTCTCGTCGCGGACATCGGGTGCCACCGTCAGGGCCAGTTGTGCCGGCGTCGAGTAATTCAGATCCCGATCGATGGCGATCACCTGAAACGTGTACAGCCGCGGCGGCAGATCAACGTATTCGACACGGCGCTCGTGGGTGTTACGCCATTGTTCGTCGAAGCCCTGCAGCCGATAGCGATACACCATGCTTCCCGGTCGGGTCTTGAAGTCGACACTGCCAAATTCGATCGCCGTAAGCCCGACGCTGGCAGGCACCACAACCCCCCCCGTCAGATCCTCGTAGCGTCGGCCCGCAACGACAGATCGCACCAGCACCGGTGGCGGCGAGGGCGGCGGTGGCTGGAACACCGTCAGGCCCGCCGTCGTACCGAACCAGATCGCGCCATCCTCGTCGTGGTATAGGGCCATCACCATGTGGGCCGCGAGGCCATCCTCGGCGGTCAACGTCTGAAAGACTTCGCCGTCGAATCGATTGACACCGCCCCACGTGGCCAGCCACAGGTACCCCGTGCTGTCGACCATGAGCCGCAGGATCTGGTCGCTGGCCAGACCGTCGGCCGTGGTGTAGCTGCGCGTCTCCCCCTGATGCCAGCGCCACAGGCCGTCTGACGTAGCCGCCCAGATAACGCCCTCGTCGTCGCTGACAACGCTGTGCACATGGTTGTTTGGGAGCCCGCCCTGGTCGACGGTGTAGGTGTGGAAAGCGTCACCGTCCCAGCAACTGAGACCCGTTTCGGAGCCGATCCAGAGGCGACCGGATGGATCCTGACAGATGCAGTTGGTGTCATCACCCACCAGACCGTCCGCCACAGTCCAGTTGCGAAAAACGCCGGTCTCGGGATCGCGGCAGGAGACGCCGCCTTCGGTCCCCAGCCACAGTGACCCCGCAGCATCCTCGCAGAGACAGTAGACGCGATCCTGCACCAGCCCGTCTGCGGTGGTGAACGTCTGGAAGCGGTCTCCCTGGCGCAGGCCCAGACCTGCCTGCGTCCCGATCCACAGTTGCCCCGCCCGATCTTCGAGTACGGCGAAGACGCGGTGATGGGGCAGACCATCTTCCTCGCCATAGCTGACCAGGGCCTCCCCATCAAAGTGCGTCACACCACCCAGGGTGCCGAGCCACATGCCGCCATCACGGGCCCGGACAATGGCCCGCATGTCGTTGCCCGCCTGGCCATCATCTGTGGTAACGGAGGTGAAACTCTGACTGTACTGGCTGACCCCACCGAAACTGCCGAACCAGAGATCTCCTGCGCTATCTTCGAAGACATCCGTAATCTGATTGTTAATGAGACCGTCGTCGGTGGTGAACCTCTGGAAGCCGGTGCCGTCATAACAACTGACACCACCCATCGTGGCCGCCCAGACGCGGCCATCACTTCCTTGTGCCAGGCTGCGAACCACATCATGGCTCAAGCCGTCGCCCTGGCCGAATCGACGCCAGATGTCGCCCTCGCGCAGGATGAGCCCGTTGCCGGTTGCCAACCACACGCGGCCCTGACGGTCGGGCAGAATCGATTCGATTTCGGTAAGGGCGACGCCGTCGGCCTGATCCCACTGTTCGACGCGATCATCCTGTAGCCGCGTGACGCTTGTCGGTGATCCGACCCAGAGACTGCCCGCCGCGTCCTCGGCAACCGATTGTGCCTGGCGCGAAGCCAACTGCGCAACGCCAACGTCCCGCAGACCGACGGCATCATCGTGAACGGCCAGCCCGGTCTGGTGGGCGACCCACAGGCGGTCCTCGTGCCCGATGAACAGATCGTTGACATCGATGTGCCGCAGATGTGGCGCCATCTCGAGGGGGATGAAAGCCGTGCCGTCCCAACAGCTGAGCCCCGCATCGGTGCCCAGCCACAGGCGTCGCTGACGATCCTCGGCGATGGCCCAGACGTGATCGCCGGCGAGTCCATCCGCCTTTTCCAGCGTGCGAATGGTATGGCCGTCATAGATGGCGACGCCGCGGCCCCACGTACCCATCCACAGGTGACCTCCGAGGCCCTGATGAAAACAGAGGACCGGGCCGGGCAACCCATTCGTGCCGTCCAGGCTGCGCCAGGTGCCCCGACAGCGGATGTGTCGCTGGTCGCAGGCGTTCCGCTTCATGCCGTCGTCTCGATCGCTCCCAGTCGGTGGAGAATGGCGCGCAGGGCCCGTGTAGCCAGCATGAACCGCTCGGCACCACCGCCGCCATAGTCGGGATCATTCTCCTTCAGGTGGGGCTCAACCGAAAGGTATCCGGCGTAGCCACGCGCCAGAGCCGCCTGCAGGATCGGCTCAACCTCCGCGTCACCGAGTCCGGCGGGTACCCAACGCCCCGACTCGGTGATGGCATCCTTGATGTGAAAGTAGCTGACCCGATCTGCCAGCAACTCCCAGGCGGCCCGGGTGTCGACGCCGATGGCAGCGAAATTGCCCGGATCAAAGGCCGCCTGCAGATGCGAATCACCCACGGCAGCAAGCAAGTCGAGGCAACGCTCGGGGGTATCGCCGTAGATATCCCTCTCGTTTTCATGCAGCAGCGTGATGTTCGCTGCCGCCGCCGCCGCTGTCATGCGCTGCAACTGCGCCACGACGAGATCGCGGACGGCGGACGGTTCTTCCCCCTCATGGTAGAAGGAGAACAGGCGCACGAGGCTGCAGCCAAACTGATCCGCACGACGCAGGGCCAGCTGGAATTGCCGGAAGTGCTCATCGAGATCGGCACGAATCTGCACCTTGCCGATGGGTGAGCCGATACAGGACACGGCGATGCCTGCCGCGTCGAGCTGCCGACGGAAAGTCACCGCCGCATCGTCACTCAGATCCAGCACATTCGTGCCGTTGACACCGCGCACCTCCATATGCGTCACCCCGGCCGCGTGCAGTCCCGCGATCTGCTCACCCGTGTCACTGGCAATCTCGTCGGCAAAACCAGTGACGATGACGGGGCCGCTCACTTCATCCCTTCCGGGGGAAAAGCCTCCAGGCACGCACCCGTCGGCTCGTCACCGAGAGGCCGCCAGCGCAGCGTATCATAGGATCGGTAACTGAACTCGAGCCATGGTGTCTCCACCCGCACATGGCCCTCATGGCGCGACGTCAGCGCCGCCTCGAGCACACCCGATGTCAGCAGTGTGCGCTCCACGGGGTATTGCGGCTTGCCGGTGAGGAACATCTCTTCCGCATTCAGACTCAGATAGCTGAAGTGGGCGTAGGCGCCCTTTTCGGCACCATGGCCCTGACAGCGAAACCAGGTGCTGTCGATCGAGTTGTCCTCGTTTCGTGCGGCGTAGGCCAATTCGGTCAGATAACCGTTCAGCATCAACACAGCACCGCGGAAGCCGTCCCCATACTCCACCAGAAACAGCGCCGGGTTGTCGCAGTGCTCTTCCATGGTGCCTGCCGGTTTCGTTGCCACCGGTGTGCAGGCGGCTTCTGCCAGTTCTCGCCACCAGGCACCCTTGGCAGCTTCGTCCCAGACCGCCTGGCCTTCGAGACAGGTTACGGCTTTCACCCCGGACTCGCCGCCGGCACGTCGTTCGACCATACACTGCAGGACCTCGAGCGTATGGAAGCCATAGATATCGAGACCGGAGAAACCAACGGCGACGGCCTCGCGCAGAGGGGTGTCGAGATCATGTTCGAGAAAGGGGCTGCGCCAGCATACCACAAGCGATGAGCCGGCCATGAACGGCGCGTGCAGTTCGGCGGCCCGATCCGCCATCCATTTGGCATCATCCCAGCGCCACGACAGATGTTTGTCGTTGAACACCGGCACACTGCGGCCGCTGCTGGCCATGACGCCGGTGATCTGCTCCATGAAATGACGCCTCGGGTAGAGCTGCTGGTCCTTTTCGTTGAAGGGATAGTCGCCGTGCTCGCCGATCAACAGCACACCATCAACAGCCAGTTCCTTGCCGCCCAGACACAGAGCCCCGGGGATGCTCTGGTACACGGGCACACCGAAGGCCTTGGCGATGGCGCAACCCATGTCGTCATCAAACACCTGGTCCAGATAAATGGAGGCGATTTCCGTGCGCGGTGGCAACATCCCCGCATCGGTGGGGAAGGCACGCAACCACTTGCCGATAATGACGTCGGCGTGTGATCCGGGACGATAGATGGAGATGATCGCGGCGATCTTTTTCATGAAGCCGCCAGGGCTGCCAGCAAAGCCTTCAGGTACCCCACCGAATAGGACAGACCGTGCTGCACACCATCACCGTCACCTTCGAGGGTTGGAATGTGATCCGGATTGATGCAACCGTCGAAACCGACATTGCGCAGTTCCTTCATCACCTTGAAGAAGTTGATATCCCCATCATCTAGCAGGGTTTCCTCGAAGGCGCCCGCCGTCGCCAGTGAGCCCCGCACATTGCGCATGTGGAGGGTGAAGATCCGCCCCTTGCGCCCGTAGTTGTGAATCTCATCCATGATCAGGGCACTGCCGCCGGCTTCAGCCCGGGTGCCGCAGCAGTACAGATACCCCACCTGCCGGCTCGGGAAGGCGTCGAGAATGCGATGGTACCCGAGGGTACCGAAGGGCGTATCCACATTCGGTGTATCCGACGGATGCATCGCCAGACGGATGCCCGTCTCTTCGGCGATGGGCACGAGTTTGCTATAGACCGTCAGAAAGCGCTCCCACCAGTGGTCGAGTTCTGCCTGCGTCGGTGTCGGCGCCGGCTCCTTGGTCATACCCAGGCTCTCGCCACGAGAGCGATAGCCACCACGATGCACCGCCCGATAGCGGGTCATGAGCCACGGAAAGGTGTCCCCAGCCAACCGTTGACGGGCGATGGGCAGCCCGGCTTCGGCAAAGACCTCGAGGGCGCGACAGCTGTTGTCCAGCTCCTTCTGCGCCCCAGGCCCGTTGTTGATGAACTCGTCGGTCATGTCCGGCAGCGTGACGCGATTGATATCGAGGCCGAAGTCACGCACACGCCGGTAGATCAGCTTTACCTGGTCGAGATCCGGATAGCCCTGCTCCTTCACCCCGGGCCAGAACCCGCCCTGACCGAAATCGAGACAGTCGGCACCCAGTTGCACCATACGGCGCAGGTAACTGTCGGACATGTCGCCGTGCCACACGGAGATACGTATCATCGAAGCCATTCGCCTTTGGTTTGA
>CALFPI010000768.1 GCA_937919035.1 uncultured Gemmatimonadaceae bacterium | reverse complement strand
CCATGGCGCCCGCCATGGCTTGTGCCACGCTGGTCCATGCCATCTCGAACCTGACATATTTCGTCATCGGAGCACCGGCGTTGTATCTCCAGCGACGGCGTTACGGGCGGCGTGGCACACTGACGCAGGAATTCGACGCGGCGCAATAGAGTCTGCCGACACACCAGGCAGCAACCAGTCCTGCCGTGCCATTTCGCTTGCTGATCATTACGCCTGGCTCTCGACCCGGTGCAATCGCTTGACCGCGGTATCTGCCGGCCTTGTATTGAGGCTATGTCCGAGTCCCTTATTGACATCATCCGGCGTCTGTTGCCACTGCCGACGGCTTCGTGTCACGAACATCACGTCGTCGCCGAAATTCGGCGCTATGCAAGCGAGCGTGACCTCGCTCTGCTCGCGGACAACTTCGGCAACCTCGTGCTGCGGACAGATGCTACATCAGCGTCGGGACTATGCCTGACGGCCCATATGGATCACCCCGCCCTGGGGTTCCCGGTGCGCGAATCCACACGGGACATCCTCTTCGAGAAGCTCGGTGGGGTACCGACGGACCTCACGCGCGGCGCACGTGTTCTGCTCTACGACACGACACCCGCCATCCATGGCCTGCCCAATCCGGTTGGCGGCGGTTCCGTCACCGCCTTCCTCGAAGAGGGCATACCGGGAGCTGCCCTGCCCTGCCCGGCCTTCCGTGTCCGTGTCGACGATGATGTGCCGGATGATGTGACAGATGGTGAACTCTTCGCCGTCTGGGACCTGACGCCCTGCGCCCTCGACGGCAAGCGGATCGTTGGCACTGCCTGCGATGATCTGGCCGGCGTCTGTGTCGCTCTGGCCACGCTGGATCGCTGCCGCAGGGATGGTGTTGGCATCTCGGTTCTGCTTACGCGGGCAGAAGAGACCGGCTTCGGCGGTATGCTCTCTGCCCTGCACGCAGATGACCTGTCTGCAGATGACATCTACATCAACATAGAGTGCTCCTCGTGTCGTGCTGGAGCTGCTCTTGGCGAAGGTCCGGTTCTCCGTGTCGGTGATCGACGCTGGACCTTTGATGCCGGTGTCACCGCAGCCCTGGCAACGTGCGCAGATGAGTTGGCCGGTGACGGATTCCGCGTGCAACGGCGCCTCATGGATGGCGGCGCCTGCGAGGCGACGCCTCTGTCACGCAGTGGGCGCACAACGGGGGCCGTTGCTCTGCCCCTGGACAACTACCACAACAACGGCGGGGATCGCCTGCGGGCCGAAGCGGTACATCTGCAGGACGCCGCAAATCTCGTTGCCCTGCTCACCCAACTTGCCCGTAAGCCACACGGCGTGCGAGCCGCTGTTGACGACACGACCCGGGACCTCGACCACATGCTGGCATCCAGGCGGCCAGCACAGGCAGACCGCCTGCAAAAAAGGAGAATTTCCATTGATTGATCAGGTAGATCTCGGCCTCACGGGACTGCAGGTCTCGCGCTTGTGTTTTGGCACGGGTACCCAGGGCTGGCAGGGCCGCTCGGACCAGAGCGTTCTCGGCGTGGATGGCCGCGCCCGGCTGCTGCGTTTTGCCTTTGATCATGGCGTGAGTTTCTGGGACACGGCCGATCAGTATGGAACCCACAGGCACGTGGCCGCCGCCGCCGCCGCCGTCGGACGCCAGCATGTAACCATCACGACAAAAACCGTATCCCGTACGGCAGCAGCCGTCGAGGCTGACGTCTATCGGTTCCTGGAGGAATTGGAGACAGAGTACATCGACATCCTCATGCTGCACTGTCTGACGGAGGGTGACTGGCCACAGACCATGCAGGGACCGATGGAGACCCTCAGCCGACTCAAGGAAAAAGGGATCCTGCGGGCGGTGGGCTGCTCTTGTCACGATTACTCTGCCCTGAAGGCGTCGGCGGAAACCGACTGGACAGATGTGAATCTCGTACGCATCAACTATGCGGGCGACACGATGTGTGCAGGCCCTGAGCAGGTACTGCCCGTCATCGACCGGATGGTCGCTGCCGGCAAGGGTGTCTACGGCATGAAAGTTGTGGGTGGTGGCGGCAACCTGACGAGCGACCCGGAAAAGGCGATCCGCTTCGTCTGCAACCAGACATCCGTACATGCCCTGGTGATGGGAATGGTGAACGAGGCCCAGGTCATTGAGAACACCGGTCTCGTGAGTGCAGCCCTTGCCCTCGCCTGAGCCAGGCTCAGACCATCGTCCAACCCCCATCAACAACCAACGTGTGCCCCGTGATCATACTCGCAGCATCTGAGGCGAGAAAAATCACCGGCGCCGAGATCTCCTCCGGTTCGGCCAGGTCGCCACGGAGCAGGTTCTTTGTCAGCACTGCGTCAGCAAAGGCCTGACTGTCTTTCATGGCAGCTTCGGCCATCGGCGACCGTGTCACCGTAGGGGCCACAGCATTGACGCGGATGCCGAACTCGGCCCACTCCGCTGCCATCGTCCGTGTCAGATTGTTGACGCCTCCCTTGGCCCCCGAGTACGGTCCCCGCTCCGGTGCGCCGATAACGCCCGCCTGCGAAGAGATGTTGACAATACTCCCCCGCACACCACGTGCGATCATCTGCCGCGCCATCGATTGACTGCAGAAGAAGACGTTCTTCAAGTTGGCATCAACGATGAGGTCGTAGAGTTCTTCCTCGTAGTCAACAATGCGGCCGAGCTTGTTGTACCCGGCGTTGTTGACGAGCACATCAACGTCCCCGTAGTGACCTTCGACAGCAGCAAAGAAAGCGCGGATCGAGGCAACATTCGTGACGTCGAGTGCGTGAATGAAACACGCCCCTCCGGAAGACTCGATCTCTTGCTGCAGGGTTTCCAGTTCCGTCAGCGTGCGGCTGCCGACAGCAACACGCGCCCCTGAGCGGACCGCATCAAGAGCAATCGTGCGGCCGATGCCGCGCCCGGCGCCGGTGACGATGACCGTCTTGCCGTCCAGTTCAAAACACTTCAGATGTGACAAACGAATTCCTCCAGATGCGGCGGGTTCATTGTGTGCCTACTGCAGACCCATGGCATGTAAGTTGTCCAGGCTCAGCTTGAGACTGTCGAAGGGATCCCGTTGGCAGCGGTCCTGCTCAACGAGGTAGTATTCGATGTTGGCTGCCCGGCAGGCCGCCAGAATGGGCTCCCATTCCAGATTGCCCTCGCCGACTTCGGCAAACAACTGTTCGCTGCCCTGCATCGCCAGGTCTTTGAGATGCACAATGTGCATACGCTTCTGCAAACGCTGCAACCAGGTCACCGGATTGGCGCCACCATGCTGAATCCAGTACGTGTCGACCTCAAAGGAAAACGTTGCCGGGTCGCTGTCTTCGGCCAGGATTTGCATACCGGTTCGGTCGCCGAAGCGCTCCAGTTCAAAGCTGTGATTGTGGTAACTGAAGGTGAGACCCGCATCGATCAGCGGGCGTGCTGCGGCTGACGCATCTTGGGCGAAGCGAGCGAACCCATCCGGGCTACGATACTCGGCAGGCATTCCGCCGATGGCCACGTGACGACACCCCCACAACAGATGCTCGTCAATGACGGCCTGGGGTTCGTCCCGTATCCGATCAAAGCCAATGTGCGTGGCAACGATCTGCAGGCCTGCGACATCAGCGATCTTCTTCAGTTCCGCCGGTTCAATGGCCCCAAGAGCCGAGCACTGGACCGTTTCGTAACCCATCTCACGAACCCGTCCAAAGGTGGCACGCATGTCATCAGGTGTCTTGAGGAAATCTCTGAGCGTGTAGAGCTGGGCACCGATTACGGAGGCAGTCATGGTCGATCTCTCTCTTCGATCCTAAGGTTGTCAGATCCGGCGATAGCGTAGCCATCGTCGCCTGCAGGGTCAACGTTGGGGGCGCTCGGCATGGGGCAGGAAGCCACGAAGCTTCCAGGTGACCAGGACAATGCCCACTGCAGCAGCCAGGGCCATGGTGCCAATCGCAAGCGGCGCTCCCCACAAGGCGGCCATGGCACCCCCCTGCACGCGGCCGATGGGACCCGAGCCGATTGCCAGTACAAGCGCCCCCATCGCCCGCGACCGCATCTCATCGCTGGCTTCCACGAGAATGATCGAACTCTGCATGATGCTGAAACCAGCCTGGCCGACACCGGAGAGGACGAGAGCAGCCAGGGAGAACTCAAAACTTGTCGACAGTGACAGGCAGATCAAGCCGACGCAGGCCACCAGCGATCCGCCGGCGAAGATCGCCTCATTGCTGCGTCGATCGCGGCTCCAGTTGACGAGCAGGAGCCCCATCATGGCCCCGACACCGTTGGCCGCCCCCAGCAGTCCCAGGCCCATGGGTCCCTGGCCGAGTACATCGCGTGCAATCACCGGGAGTAAAGCCTGGAAGGGAAAGGCCCAGGCGTTCATGAGGACGGTGATCACCAGCGTGCCAAGAATCGCCGGCTGGTGCCGCACGAAAGCCAGGCCTTCGCGCAGTCGAAGCACCGCGGCACGGACGCCCTGGGGGGGCACCGGGGAGCGCGAGTCCGTCTGCAGCCCTGAGAGCAGAATGACACCACCGGCGCTCATAAATATGAGCAAGACCAGTGCGCCGCCCGTTCCCAACAGATCCATACTCGCCCCCGCCAGCAAGGGTCCCGTACAGCGAGTCAACCCCTGCAGCACGTTCTCCAGGACCATGCCATCAACGACACGATCGCGCCCCACAAGATCCGGAACCAGGGCCCTGCGTGTGGGCCAATCCAGGGCCCATGCAGTGCCATTGACGAAAGCAACCACCGTCAGATGCCAGTATTGCAGTCCCCCCACAAGGTGCAGCAGCAACAGGGCTGAGGCCCCCGCAAGATTGACACTCTGCAGGAACAGAACCAGATGCCGGCGCAGGAATCTTTCCCCGAGGATCGGGCCGAAGAGCCCGACGATGGGCAAGGGTACCGCCCGGCAGAAAGCGACGACGGCAACCCACCACGCGGAGTCCGTCAGTTCCAGTGCGATCCAGCCAAGGGCGACCTGTTCGATCCACATCGCCTGCCACCACAAGCCACCGGCCAGCCACAGCCGGGTGAAGTCCCGCTGGCGCAGCGGCGCGAACAGTCCGCCCCGAGGCGCCTGTGCCGTGGCGACTGTCGTCATATATTCCGCCAAGCGATGACACGACACTCGAAGATGGGAGATCGATTGAAATGGGTGCACTTGAGAAGCTGACCGCGCTGGGCCTGGCCCTGCCGGAACCCCCGGCTCCCGCCGGGGCCTATACGCGTGCGGTGCGCACCGGCAACCTGGTCTTTGTCGCCGGGCAATTGCCCATGGCAGGCGGCACCATGGCACAAACGGGGCCCGTGGGAGATGGCGGCGCAACGACAGAGGAGGGCTATGCTGCGGCTCGGTTGTGCGCCCTCAATGCTCTGGGCGTCCTGGCGGCAGAGGGATATGACCTCAACGGCGTACGCATCGTCAGAATGACGGGTTACGTTCATAGTGCCCCGGGCTTTACCGCGCAGGC
>CALFPI010000767.1 GCA_937919035.1 uncultured Gemmatimonadaceae bacterium | reverse complement strand
CGGCGCCATCCTGGCCCTGGAGAAGCTCAATCATCTCGGCGCCGACGGGGTCACGGCGGAGACGCCGCTGCGGATCGACGCCGCCGGACCTGGCCAGGTGGGGGTTATCGACGATCTGTCGGCGCCCACCCAGCGGCCGTCGATCGGCCACTACCTGCACAAGCTGTTCGTCGTCAGCGACAACGACGCCTACAACCGGCTCTACGAGTTTGTCGGCCAGCAGGAATTGAACGAGGGGTTGTGGCGGCACGGCTGCGCCGACGCACGTCTGACGCACCGGTTGTCGGTGGCCCTGACGCCGGAGCAGAATCGGCGTACGAATGCGTTTGCCTTCTACGACATGGGGACAGGGCAGGTTCTGTACGAGCAGCCGGCGGCACACCACATGACGGCGATCTCGGCGTCGGCGCCGATCCTGCTGGGGCGAGCCCACGTGGTCGACGATGTCCTCGTCGAGCAGCCGCTGGACTTTGCCGGCAAGAACATGATGTCCGTTCGTGTGCTGCAGGACTTGCTCCGAACCCTCCTGTTCCCTGAGTCGCTGCCACCAGCGCAGCGCTTCGACCTGCGGCCCACCGATCAGGACCGGCTGCTGCGGGCCCTGTCGGTGCTGCCACGGGAGTCAACGCACCCGCGCTATGCCGACGAGAGGCGCAGGAGCGACGGCTCCGGCAAGTTCTTCATCCTCGGTGACGGCAGGGAGCGGCTGCCGGAGGACGTGCGCATCTTCAACAAGGTGGGCGGTGCCTACGGTTTCCTCGTGGACAACGCCTACATCGTGGATCGCGCCGCAGGCGTCGAGTTCCTGCTGACGGCGACCCTCTACGTCAATGCCAACGGCGTCCTCAACGACAATCACTACGACTACGACAGGTTGGGCCTCCCATTCCTGGGAGAGTTGGGCCGTGTCGTGCTCGAACACGAGCGGCATCGAGCCCGCTCGCAGCGTCCCAACCTGGCCCGTTTCAAGCCCTATTTCCCAAAGTAGATCAGCTCCCGGCCGCCTCTGCCTGCTGCCGCGCCTCTTCCACAACCCATCCCAGATCCAGTTCGTGGAGCTTGGCCACGGTGGGTGCCCCGGTTTTGCGGTCGTAGCCGGCCATGTCGTAGTACGTCTGCAGTGCCTCCTTGAACTGTTTGCGGCTGTGACCCACGCCCTTGAGCGGACCCGAGCGGAACTTGTCGTAGAAGCGGTCCGGCAGGCAGTCATCCTTGGCGGTAAAACCCTCCCGGGCATTAAAGGCCCGCGCCAGGGCCAGGGAGCGCTCCGCCGCCTTCATGGCCTCGAAGAGCGACGTGTCCCACCCGGTGACGGCCTTGATGATGTCCACCGTGTCGTTGGGGCTGTATGGCAGGAACACGCACATGCCCAGCATGTTTTTGAGGATGCTGAAGTTGGTGTGATAGCGGAAGAGGCGCACCTTGGCCGGGCTCAGATCGTCCTTGGCCAGGGGCTCCAGCACACCGAAGGCGTGGACGTTCTCCAGGCCGACATCCGTGGTGTAGGCGGTGTCATGAATGTTGTGGACATGATCGGCGCCGGTGGGGGAGACGGCGTAGCCCAGTCCCAGGGCGAACTTGTATCGCGGCTCGTGCATAGGCAGGGGCTGGCCCTTCACCTCGATGGCGAATTTTCGAGCCTTCTCGCCCCAGGCCTGGATGCAGGCCTCGTACCCCTGAGCCAACAGGTCGCCGATGCCCTCGCGATGGATGGTCATCTTCAGCAGCTGCACCATCGCCTGGGCATTGCCGAACCGCGCCTCGATGCCGCCGGTGTCCTGAGTGGTGATGAGGCCCGCCTCGAAACATTCCATGGCAAAGGAGACCATCATACCGCCGCCAATGGTGTCCAGGCCCTCTGCGTTGCAGATGGCATTGCACTTGGCCACTGCCGCCAGGTCGCCAACGCCACAGTTGGACCCCAGGGCACCGACGGTTTCGTACTCCGGGCCGCCGTAGATGGAATCGGTCTTGAACTCGCCCTCCTTGACCTCCACCTCCCGCTTGCAGCGCACCACGCAGGCATAGCAGGTGCCGCGGCCGCTGAGAATGGTATCCGTCATGGTCTTGCCGGTGATCTTCGCGGCCGCAGCGAACTGCCCGTACTTGAAGTTGTTCGTAGGCAGGCCGCCGTCATCGGACAGGCCCTGGGTGCCGCCCGCCGTGCCGTGGTCGGTGAGTCCCTGATAGTTGGGCTTGCCCTCGCCCTGGAGCCACTTGGTGTAGGCGCGAATGGGCTCGCGCTCGTGAATCTGTTTTTTGCCCGAGCCCCGGGCGGCGATGGCCTTCAGATTCTTGGAGCCCATGACGGCGCCCATGCCGGTGCGGCCCGCTGCGTGATACAGGTCTTCCATCACACAGGCGTTGACCACCAGGTTCTCGCCGGCCCTGCCGATGGCAGCAAAGCGGATGTGTTCGTCCTCGAGCTCGGCCTTGATGGTGTCCTCCGTGACGGCCACCTCTCTGCCCCACAGGTGGGTGGCGTCGCGGATCTCGACCTTGTCGTCCTGAATCCACAAGTACACCGGCCTGGGTGACCTGCCCTCGACAATGATGGCATCCCAACCGGCATTGACCATCTCAACGGCGAAGAAGCCCCCCACATCCGCCTCGCCAAAGCCGCCGGTGAGGGGGCTCTTGGCGCCGACGGCGGAGCGGCCGCTGCCGGACAGCTGTGTGCCGGTGTAGATGCCACTGGCGAAGATCAACATGTTGTCCGGCCCGAGCGGGTCGATGCCGGGCTCGAGCTCCTTCATGAGGTAGTAGGCGATGAAGCCCCATCCACCCAGGTATTGCCGATAGAGGTTGTAGTCGGGCTCTTCCGTGCGAATGCTGCCTTCGGTCAGATCGACGCGCAGGATCTTCCCCTGGTATCCCGTAGCCATTCGTCTCTCCTTTTTGTGGGCCGCCAGTGGGCGGCGCCGTCAAGGTCGTTGGCTGTCCATGTAGTACATATAGCAGAAGCAGCGGCGGGATTGGAAGGGTGCGCCCAGCAAATCCGGGGACTGGCGGGGAATCAAAGGGAGAGCCGGAAGAACCTGTGGCGATCCAGCCGCCACGCCCACAGGACCAGCAACCACTGCGCGTGCCCACTGATCGCGATCGCCCAAGCCGGTAGCAGGAGCAGGTATTAACCCTCGGTCTGGTTGGGCGCCGGCAAGCCGGGCAGGTGAGCCAGATCCCCAAGGAAGCGCGCCATCCATTCTCCAGCACCATCCTGACAGAACAGGCTGATGCTGGTGTTACCCATATCGAAGCGGCGCCGAGCTTCGACAGGAAGTCCCAGGACGTGTTTGACGAAAACGCCCAGGGCGCCACCGTGGGTGACGGCGACAACCAGTTCACCGGCATGCCGGGAGGCGATGCGGTCGATGGCGGCAACGACGCGTTCCAGCAAGTGCCGTTGACTCTCGCCGCCTGGGACAACATAGTCCGGGTCGCCGGCTCGGTGCTGAGCCCATTGTTCGGGGTGCAGTCGGTGTATATCGGCTTTCACCAGTCCCTGGAAAATGCCGAAACTTCGCTCGCGCAGTCCGGCGTCCTCAGCCAGCACATGATGGTGCGGAGCGGCGATCAGTTGCGCCGTGTGTCGGGCCCGACCCAGATCGGAACTGTACAACGTGGCACATGTGTCCATGGCACGAATCCGCGGCGCCAGGGACCTGGCCTGAGCGATGCCCTCGGGCGTCAGGGGACTGTCCATCTGGCCCTGATAGATGCCACGCGTGTTGAATTCTGTCTGCCCGTGGCGTACGAGCAGGATCTGACCAGTCGACATGTTCTCAAGTAGACGAGGCGGCGCGGCACTGTCAATACAGGACTCAGTGTCTATGTTATACGGCTCGCAATACCAAATCCCCTAGACCCAAAAAGACTGGAGCCTTCATGGCAACTGCAGCTGCCCGGCACATTCTGGTGAAGACCGAAGATGAGTGTCAGGGACTCAAGGATCAGATCGACGCCGGCGCGGATTTCGCTGCTCTGGCAAAAGAGCACTCGCAGTGCCCCTCCGGTCGCGAGGGCGGCGCCCTCGGCGAGTTTTCGCCGGGAATGATGGTGCCTGAATTCGACAAGGTCGTGTTCAACGAAGCCGTCAACGTCGTACACGGCCCCGTGCAGACGCAGTTCGGTTACCATCTGCTGGAGATCACCAGCCGCACGGACTGAAAATCAACGGCGTGCTGCCGAATGACAACAGAAAGGCCCCCTTCGCAGGCATCGCGACGGGGGCCTTCTTTGTGTTCGGCTAATCCTTGATGATCAGGTTGTTGCGCAATTCGTTCTCATCATTGGCCTGAATGGGGAACTCCGCCGCCAGGATCTCGCCGCAGCGCTCGATGGCGGCAGTGAAGCCGAGGCCGATGTGACCCTTCTTGATGCCGTCGATCATGATACGGCAGACCTCGTCCCAGGTCTCGGCAGGCACACGTTCATCGATGGCCTTGTCGGCAAGGACCACGGCGCGCCGCTCCATGAGGCTGATGAACAGCAGAACACCGGTGGAGCCCTGCGTCGTGTGAATCCCCGATTCATAGAACTCCAGAGCGGCCCGCATGTTGACCTGTTCGATCTCGTCGTTCTGCGTTGTCAGCAGACGCTGCACGGCGGGGATGTTGGCCAGGTTTGTCGATACCAGCAACAGTACCACCGCATCGAGCAGATACCAGGCCCAGTGATGGCCAAGCCAGGCATACTGCCAACCGGGGCCATCGGCGATCATGAATATGGCGATGAGAATGCTCATGATCAGCAGTGGCACATGGCCCACCGTGGATGAGCGGCGCACCACCATCGGCACGATCTCCCCTGATGTTTTCAGTTCTGCTGCTTTTACGGCATCCTCGACGAGTTGCACCCGTTCCGGCTTGAGATATGCTGTCGACCAGCTTGGTAGAGTCATGTCACCACCCTCCTGAGGCGCCGCCGCCGCTGAAACCGCCACCGCCACCGCCGAAACCACCACCGCCACC
>CALFPI010000766.1 GCA_937919035.1 uncultured Gemmatimonadaceae bacterium | reverse complement strand
ATCGTTACCATCCTGCTGGATCGACGCAGTAGAGAGAAGTGAGTCCAGGCGTCAGAGAAGCATCGCTTTTCCGCTCGTTCAACTGTTGATCGTCGTCGTCATTTCGTACCGCTGTCCTGTCTTCGTTGACTCGATGGCACCTGCCTTCATTTCCGTGATGTGCAGGGCCCAAGCTACGTTGACGATGGGCTCCCGGTCTGGCGGAATGCACTCGATAAGGTGCGTCAAAGACTCATGGTAGTAGTTGAACAAACCTTTGGCCGGCTGGGACTGCAGTATCACAGAACGAAACAAGGAGAAGCACAATGGCGGCAGAACCCTGGCGTTATGAAAAACTGACCTGGCCTGATGTCAACGATGCCGTGCAAGCCAACAAGGTCGTCATCGTCCCTGTTGGTTCGACCGAGCAGCATGGCCCCCATCTACCCCTTGATGTGGACGTCGTCTGCCCGCGTGGCATGGCCGAAGAAGCGGCAAAACTTATCCCCAACGACGTGCTGGTGATGCCCACTTTCATCCATGGGTATACCGCGCATGTGATGGATTTTCCGGGGACGATCAATGTGGATTGGGAGAACTTCATCAAATGCAACATCGATGTCGGCAAGAGCCTGGCCTACCACGGCTTCAAGAAAATCATCTTTCTCAACGGCCACGGCTCGAATTCACCGAACCTGGATCTGGCCGCCAGGCGGGTGAACCTCGAAACCGATGCCGAGTGTATTCACTGCAATTGGTGGTCTTTGCTGACGGTCGACCCCGAGTTCATGAAAAACTGGCGCGAAAGCAAGTTCCCCGGAGGTTGCGCCCATGCCTGCGAATTGGAGACTTCCGTCTATCTCTACTTTGACGAAGAGAATGTCCGCAAAGACAAGATCGCCGACGGCGACATCGCCTTTCACCAGTACCGATCGGATTTCCAGTGGGTCGATCTTTTTGCTGCCGGACCTGGCACGCCAACAAGCTGGACTGCGTCCTACTCGGACTCCGGCATCCTGGGGCAGGCGACCCTGGCAACCAAGGAAAAAGGCGAAGCCGTCGTCAGGGAGGTCAGCTCCCAGCTGGCTCGCATGGTCAACGAGTTCCGCGCCCATCCTAAGCCGCCCCGCGGTGACCACCATGCGACGCCACCAAGTATGCCGATGCCATGGCAGGTCAGCGGTGGTCCGGATGCCAGGGGTAACGTGCACGAGTAATCGACATGGGTGTCTCCCGACGCCTCTATCCCGGCCTCTTCTCCATCACCCTGGCGGGGTTACCGATGACCGTTGTGCCGGGGGCCACACTTCTGGTCACTACGGCCCCCATACCGACCACGGCTCCGCGGCCGATCACGATGGGTTGATCGGCCGCACCCTCTCGAAGGATGGCGCCTGTGCCAAGGTAGGCGTGATCTTCTATCACGATCCTCCCATTGCAGTGCACGTTTGGCGCGAAGGTGACAAAGTCGCCGATGCGGCAATCGTGAGCTACGTACGAGTAGATGTTCGCATGAAAGAATCTGCCGATTTGAGCGTTGGATGTGATCGTTGTGAAGGCACACAGAATCGCACCTTCGCCCACTGTGTTGCCACTCATGCAGACGCTGTTGAGAGCGCTAGCTGAAAAGGGTGTCGCAGCCCGGCGGATGAACTTCCGGGAAATACGCTCACGTACCTGGCTGTCCGATATGGCGACAGTGAAATGTTTCTCGCCGCTGTCTGCCAGGAACTGATCGGTACTGAGAACCCGGTGGCTATTGACGACGCCCGTATCCCCAAACTCAACAACAAAAACTGCCTCGAATTCCTCTTCCTCGTGGGACGCAGCGAGAGTTTCCTGTACGAATGGCATCACCTCTCGACCGAAGCCACCGGCACCAACAACTCCATAGAGCTTCATTGTTAGGCCCCTCCGGTGGGCCATGTTGAGTCGGTCGGCGTTCAATCGCCAAAGGATTCCCCATGCCGTGACAGCAAGGTGCGGATAATATATTTGGGGAGCTGTTGCGAGGCGATGAAGTTGCGAACGACAAATTCACCGATCAGACACAGCAGGCCCAGAGTGACCAGTACGGAAAGAATGGCGACGTTGAGGAGCAGACCGGTTGTGACCGTGGGCAGGACGGAGAAGTCGAAGAACGCAGTACTCGAGATCCGCAGAGCGAACAACAGACCCAGCGCCAGGCAGCCGCCCGCAACGATCTGGAAGGGTCGCCGAAGCATGGCCACGACATTATCCATGTTGTAGTCCCACAACTTGGCCAGGGTCCAGCCCGAGGAGCCATACCGGCGCGGGGCATGGCTCACGGGCACGTCGACGACGTGTGCGGCGGCACCGATGACCTGGGCGGGACTGAACAGGCGCGTCGGGGACAGCTGGAAAGCTCTCAGGAGAGTGCCATTGAATAGTTTGAACGTGCAGCCGAAGTCGCGCAGTTCGGAGCGCGACGCCCGGCGCATGATGGCGTTGGCCAACCGGGACGGGATGGTGCGGATGGGGGAGTCCTGGCGCTGTTGTCGGTAGCCGCTGACCACATCCTGACCCTTATCATACTCCGCCAGAAGGAGACCCACATCCTTGGGATCCAGTTGCAGGTCGGAGTCCATCAGCAGGATGATGCGGCCGCGGGCGTGGGTCACTCCCGCGGTAATGGCTGCGGACTGGCCGGCATTGCGGAACAGGTCGATGGCAACGGCGACGGTAGGGCCCGCATCAAACAAGGCTCGTAGACGCGAGAAGGTCTCGTCGACACTCCCGTCGTTGACCATAATCAACTCGAAGGTTCGCTGCTGCTCTGTGAGGGCCTGCACCAGACGTCTGTGGAACTCGTCGATGCTCTGCTCTTCGTTGTAACAGGTGACGATTGCGGAAATCTCAGGTACATCCGAGTCAGGGGATATCACGGCGCCGAACTCAGCCATCACGCTTACCATTGTCGGTTTTGCCATCGTGAATATGACGGATGATCTCGCAGATGCGCTGCACATCGTCGAGGCTGAGCTCCGGATACATGGGCAGCGCCAGAACCTCCGTGGTCACGCGCCGCGCCACCGGCAGCGGGTCGTGCACGGTGACTGCGCGATAGCAGGAATGATCGCAGACCAGCGGATAAAAATACCGCCTGGTGAACACGTTGAACTTCTTGAGGGACTCATACAGGTCATCGCGAGAGCAACCAAAATCGCCTGTCACGCGAATCGAGAAATACCCGTGGTTGCCCTCGGTGCCGGGAGCCGGTAGTGAGCAGACGATCCCCGGAATGTCCTGCAGGCACTGACGGTACCGCTGTGCAATGCACGCCTGGCTGCCGATCATACTGTCCATCCGGTCGAGCATGAGCAGTCCCATAAGGGCCTGAACTTCGTTCATCTTGGCGTTTGTTCCGGGCATGACAACCTCGACTTCCGACTCGAAGCCGAAGTTGCGCAGATGGCCCAGCCGACGTTGGAGTGCCGGATCAGAGAAGGCCAGCATGCCGCCTTCGAAGGTGTGGAAGACCTTCGTTGCGTGAAAGCTGAACATGCTCATATCGCCGAGTTGTGCAATCGACTGCCCCCTTGTCCTCACGCCGAAGGCGTGGGCCGCGTCGTAGATCAATTTCAGATTGTGGCGGCTGGCGATGTCGGCGAGGGCCTCATGATCACAGGGCTCGCCAAAAACATGTACCGCCAGGATCGCTGTCGTCCATGGCGTGATCTTCTCCTCGATACGAGCCGGATCGAGGTTGAAGTTCGTTGGATCGATGTCGCTGAAGATCGGTTGCAGCTTGTTCCAGAACAGCGCATGGCTTGTAGCGACGAAGGTGAAGGGCGTGGTGATAACAGATCCCGAGAGGTTGAGAGCCTGGAGTCCGATTTGCAGCGCCAGTGTGCCGTTGCAGAACGCCAAGGCCCCCGCAACGCCCTGAGCCGCGGCGAGGCGGTCTTCGAGCTGGCGTACGAGGGGGCCGTCGTTCGTCAACCAGCGGCTGTCCCAGATTTGTTGCAGACCACTGACGAAGTCGGCTAGTGGCGGCAGGGACGGGCGCGTAAC
This sequence comes from uncultured Gemmatimonadaceae bacterium, assembly GCA_937919035.1. Taxonomy (GTDB): domain Bacteria; phylum Latescibacterota; class UBA2968; order UBA8231; family UBA8231; genus UBA8231. The sequence goes on along the minus strand of CALFPI010000766.1, from coordinate 5,162 downwards.
ATAGATGGGGTCGTCGAAGGCCTGCATGCAGACAGGTTATGCCGGAGGTCATCTCGTTGGGGAGTCATGTTGATTTGACTTGGACGGTACTCCTGGCGCAGTATCCGATCCGAGAGTTCCAAACATACACCAGACGTTCCGGGGGCACCATCGCCACATCCCAACATAGCGGCGCCGTCGTCGGCCACCGGAGCCTGATCGTCGGCCTGTGTGTAGCGGTGTTGAGTCTGTTCACCACAGGCTTCCTTGTGTTCCATGGCAACGAGGCCACTGCATCGGGCTCATGGGACTATATCCTTACCCACGACGACGACTACATCTATCTCAGCTTTGCCCGGGGCTTCTCACAGAAGCCAGCGAGTAACGCCAATCCATTCTATTTCGAAGAACGTGGGCGGACGAACTCGGTCCTCGATTACGTCGTAGTAGCCGCCGTGGGACTGGGGGCGGAACTGCTGGACATCCCGGTGACCTACTTCATACCGCCTTGGAAGATCCTGGCGCCCTTCCTGTTGTGGGTGACTCTCTGGACCTGTCTCGTGCATTTCTGGGACGTCGAGTTGCGTGCCGCGGCAGCCGTCAGCCTGGCTCTGCTTATCAGCACGTTTTTCATGCATGGCAGCGCCCAGTTCACACTTCTGCGTTTCCCGCATCCCGCTGACGGCCTGTGGTTGACCTTCCTCTGGGCATCGCTGGTGCTGCACCCGCAGAGGCTCGGCAAGAACCATGCGTACCTCATGGTCGGTGTCGGACTGGGCGTAGTGGTTGTGGCCCCAATTCTCGCCATCTTCGGCATGTGGCTGCATCTGTTCTCCACGCTCTGGTCATTGTGGGTGTCTGGCCGAGAAGTGGCGCGGCGACTGTTCTTCCCGCTTGTGGCGCTGGCAGGCCTGTGCCTGTGTCGTGCTCTGCTTGTGCTCGGCGATCTCGACACCAACAATTACCTGCGATTCAATCTCAACGTCGGCGATGACGTCGAGAGGATCGTCGATGTGGGGGCACTGGTGCTGTTCGGTATGGCCACAATTGCCGTGTGCATTTCCTGTCGGTGGCAGCGGGTCTTGCTCACGACTCGTGACGCAGCCTTGCTCGGTATTCTGGCTATCGAACCGATTGCTGGGAACGTGCAGGCCGTTCTCGGCAATGATCACCAGATCGGCACGCACCGATACTATCTGCTGGTGCTTGAGCTTGGCGCCCTTGTTGGCTGGTTGCATGAGAAAATGCCTGGCGTCCTCAAACGAATGCGGGGACGAGGAGCGTACTGGTTGTTCGGGGCATGTATCGCCATCGAGGCCGCCACTCTTCTCCATCCTGATCTCAACTGGTTCCGCCACCTGCCTCGTACCGAGCCCAGCCACAACATCTTCGATAACGATATGCTGCTGCTGTGCTTGCTGCCGGTGCTGGTGCTGGCCGTTGGGGTGCCCATGCGGTTCGCGGGTGTGGCGCGATGGTTGCGCAGCCCCGCCATTACCGGCGTATTGCTGAGTGTCCTCGTCCTTGCGGCCTATGGCGTCAGGCCGTCACAGATCCGGATGCGCAATCAGGACTACCCCTTCGGCGGGGCCATCGGCTGGCTGCGCCAGCACGCGCACGTCAACGAAGTGCTGCTGTCGATGCCCTCTCTGTGGACACAGATCGACTACTCCCTGCTATACGCACCTGTGAAGGTGTACTACAACTACCTGGGGAGCCTCGCCTCGCAGGAGACGGAGGATAAGGACTTCCGGGTGTCGTACTACGTTGCCCTGAGGGATGGCTTGCTGAGTCAGGCCAGCTACGGGGATCTGCACGGAGCGTCGCAACTCAGTCGGCACCTGCGGCTGGACTACGTGGTCGTCCAGGCCCCTGGGCCCTGGCTGGATCTGGTTCTGACCCAGTTGGGTGAGTTTGCCAGCGAGGTTTACCGCGACGAGCGCTGTGTGCTGCTGCGGGTTGAGTCCACGCATGGGTTCGATGTTGAAGGAGGCTGACACGTCTCAGGTCGAGTGAGGCCGCGGCGTCCCCTCAGCGACCCTTCGTGATCAGGAGGCTGCTGCTGGAACAGCTGCTACACCCGGCTCGCGGACAAAGCGGACCAACAGCACCGCCGCCACCAGACTCGTCAACGCGCAGAACAGATACAGGGGCTGGTGCGGGAAGTGGCCCAGATAGAGGCCGGCTGCCACGGGTGCCAGAACTCCGGCGGGGCCGCGCACCACGGATGCCACTGCATAGTAGGTGGGCACGTCGGGTGCCTCCGCCAACTCCATGGGCAGGTTGATGACGGCCATCCAGCTGGCGGCGCCTCCGGCTCCGGCCAGGGCGAAGGCCCCGTAGAACCAGATCGACGTGGGTGCCAGGAAGGCTGTGGTCATAGAGGCAGCCACTCCCAGGATCCCGAACAGATAGATGTGCACGAAGCCAACGCGACTGGCGACCCGACCGCTGGCCAGGCCTGCCACGCCGGCACCCAGTGACATGGCCACCGTGTAGCCCATGACCATACTCGCATCCGCCTGGAAGCGTTCCATGGCGTAGACCGTGAAGTAGGAGGCCCCGGTGGTACCCATCAGCCACAGAGTCATCACGGTCAGGAACCAGCGGAAGCGACCGTCGGCCCGCAGCAACGGCATCATCCGGTGCAGGTAGTCCGACAGAGTGACAGGTCGCTTCACATGTGGGTACGGTTCCTCCCGGGCCCGCAGGAAAATCAGACAGCTGCTCATCAGCAGGAGGCCGGCAGCCAGAAAGGCCCCGCCATAACCACGGGCCAGGCCGAAATGTGTGATGGCCAGACCCACCAGGGGTACCACGGCCAGCCCGGAGAGCGCAACAAGGGCACTACCCATGCCGTGGAGTTGGCCTCGTTGCGTCCGGCTCAGAGCTCGGGCTACATAGGCGCCCCAGGCGGTAGAGGCCCAACCGTTGGTCAGTGTGTAGAGAAACCACAACCCCAACAGACCGGCCACCATCAGCGACGGGTGCGCTTCCGGCCCCGCCAGAATCCAACCGCCGCACAGAACCAGAAAAAGACGCTCCACCAGCATGACGGCCACCATCCAGCGACCGATCAGGGGTCTTGCCTCAATCACGGGAGCGACGAGCAGTCCCGTCATGCGGCCGGCGGCGAAGGCCGCGGGAATCAGGCCTATGACCAGATCCGAGGCGCCGTGTGTCTTCAGAAAAAGGGGCAGGTAGGTTGCCATCGACACGGCAGACATGGCAATGCCATAGCTGACAAAGTCGGTGATGAAGGAGATGAAGGTGCGGTGATCGGTGGATGGACTCATCCAGGCTGGGACGGCTATGAGAGGCTGGGAATGTACGCTCTCGTATCAGGCGCTGCCGGACGGCTCGCCTCGTCACCGGGAGACCGGCACAAAGGGCAACCGGGGCCCGATTGACAGTGTCGGATGAAAGGCTTGCATTACCAGAAGGGCTTGCATTACCAGTCCGAGGGGTGCGTCAGGCGGGCACGGCGTCACCCGCCGCTGGTTGAGTTGCGTTCGAGTTGGCGAGGCCCTTCGCCGCGGATTCGGCCAGGTCACGGTTGCGTGCGCGCTTCTATGCTTGTCTTCCGTACCAACCATCCGACTGAACTGGAACAGGCAAGGCTTGATCTCATCATCCCAAAGAAACGCCAGATCGGGGCAGATACTCCTCTGCCTTGTTATGCTGCTTGCCAGGACGCAGTCGGTATACGCACAGACAGCGGATGGATACACACTTCTGGGGGATCGAGTCCTGGTCTCCTCGGCAAGCCACTGGGAGGGTTGGGCGACGCAGGCGGGTGTGCGGGTGATCGATGCAACTGGCACGGTCCGTCCCCGTCGTCTGGTGGATGAGTTCAACGCTGCGTCAAATGCCACGGAGTTTTCCTACTCCCTGCTGCAGGACCAGGACGCCGTCCACCAGGGCGGCATCAGCGTCGCCGGTAGCAACCCTGACTCCGCCCTCCATCTCATCGACGGTGATGTGACGACCTATTGGGAACCGGATCGCGACGCCGACATCAATGACTGGTTCGTCGAAGTCGATCTCGGCCGCTCGCTGATCGTTTCCCGCGTGGAATTGACCTTCGTCGACGAGTCGCTGGGAGACCCCTTTCTCCGGTTTCGCGTCATGATCTCCGACGGACTGCCCGGACTCGACGGCGAGAAGAGTTTCTTCCGCGTTGGCCTGATCAACCGGCCGAACAAGGACCAGCGCACCTTCAGCTTCGATATCGATCCACAACGCCCGGTGCCTGTGGGTATTGAGGGGGAGATCGTGCAGTTCGTCCGCATCGATGTGCTTGATTCGGACGGTCCACGGGCCGCGGAGGTCTCGCTCATCGACTATCTCGCGCTGCCTGAAGAGGAGCGTGGTGCTGTCGATTACTTCCGCGTCACCACCAGCGGCCGTGAATTGCTCATTACCAAGGATGTGTGGGAGCAGCTGCCCGCCGAACTGCGTGGACCCGTGCGTCACTATCGACACGAACGACCCCGCCTGGCGGAGGTCGGGGTTTTTGCCCTGGGTGAGAATGTCGTCGGCCTGACTCAGCGCGACGTGCAGCGCGACGCCGATGCAGGTGGTTTCGATTTCTTCCTTTTTCAGACCTTCACCGATGGCATCTTCAGTTCCTGGTTCCCCGTCCGCCCGTACGACGAGTTGCGTGATCTGAACCAGGTCGCCATTGACCTGCGCGCCCGTTACTGGCTGAACCGGGTCAAGCTGCTGGCGCCGCAGTCGCCGCCACAGGCCTATCAGGTGCGCATCTCCGACGGTGCTCTCGACCCGAGTGGTGATCTGGTATGGACCACCTTCGCCGAGCGCCGAAACCGGTCCGAGTATCAACACGTGGAAGAGGTCTTCCCGACGCAGAAGGTGCGCTACATCGAAGTGCGGCGGCTTGAGTTTTCCGGCGCCGAGCAGGAGGAGGGCAATCTCGCCGAGATTCAGGCGTACGGCGAGGGTTTTGTCTCGGGAGTGGGGATGAATTCGCCCTTCATCCGTCTCGGCCAGCAGCGGATGATCACCGCCGTTGACTGGAACGGGCAGGCGCTGCCGGGCACGCAGATCGAGATCACCACGCGCTCCGGCGACGAAATCGTGCAGATCCCGCATTACTTTGCCATCACCGGCCGGGAGATCTCGCAAGCCCTGTGGGAGCGTATCCCTAACAGTGTGCGGAC
>CALFPI010000765.1 GCA_937919035.1 uncultured Gemmatimonadaceae bacterium | reverse complement strand
CTTTCTCTGGCGAGAGCGACAGGGCCCGTAGCAGCCCTTGGCCGCCGCCGTGTTTGCAGTAGACGGGCCACCTGTCAATGTCGGGCGTATCGATCCCTTCAAACAGGATGCGTCGCTCCTCCATCTCAACGATCTCCCGCAACAAGCGCATCTAGACGCTCCGGTGTAAGTCCGTCGTGCAACCGCCCGTTGCGTGTCATGGCCGGTGCCGCCGAGCAAGCGCCCAGGCAGTTCACAGCGACAACGCGAATATTGGGCAGTTCCTGCAGACGAGAGCAGACGGCTTCGGCTCCCATCCAGCGACAACTCAATCCCGTACACACAGCAATCTCGTCGCCATTCCCCGCTGGAATGTGCCGTGATCGGGCAATCCCATGCACTGTCGCCATGGGGATCCCGGTAAGCTGGGCGACCCAATCCGCCCACGTTTCGTTCCACGAGCCTGTCTCGCTCAAGACAAGATCCAGCAGCGGATGCAGGGCGCCTTTGGCTGCGGGATACGCAGCGACAATGGTGTGCGCCCGCTCGGCCAGTTCTGCGGGAACCACGGGACGAGCTGCAGGTTCGGGGCGCCCAGGGGCCATCGGTCCATCTCCGCCGCAACGATGTTCAGGCTGGCAACCACGCCGGCGGCATGCTCGAGGCGCGTGCCCGGCAGCAGGTGCTCGAGCAACTGGAAATTGTACAACGAAGGTGAACGCAGGTGCACACCGGCCGGTTTTCCGGTACCATCCGCAGCCAACCACATGGCCAGTTCTCCGTCTGCTGACTCTGTCGGCAGATAGGTCGTTCCGGGAATCGTGCGGTAACCGTGCCCATCCATCCAAAGCTCGAAGTGACCGATCCGTTCAGCCACACCCGACACGGACGATGCAGGTTCCAGCCCCGTTGGACCCTCTGGCAGATCACGCAGACACTGGCGGCATATGCCGATGCTCTGCTGCATCTCCGCCAGTCGTACGGCTACCCTGTCTACCACATCGCCATCCGTCCCGATTGGCACATCGAATTCTACCTGGTCGTAGTCAAGATAAGGGGTGTCCTTGCGCACATCACAGGCGACGCCGGTGGCACGGAGCATCGGACCCGTAAGGGCCCAGTTGCGTGCCGTACCTGCGTCGACCGCAGCTGCCCCGGAAAAACGTCGGCGCCAGGTCCGCGAGTCGAGCAGGCGTCGCTGCGCCATGGCACGGACTGTATCGACAGCAATCGCCAGGTCCGCCAACAGTTGCGGGGTGTGGGCCGTCACCTCCGCGTGCACGCCGCCAATACGATGAACGCCTGTCGCCCAACGGCGACCGGTAAGGTCCGACAGCAGGTGTGCGACTGACTCACGAGCAACCAGCGCTTCGCCCCATAGTGCCTGGTCAAGTCCTGCCTGCGTCGCCAGCCACGCACAATGAGCGCCGATCCGGCTGATTTCGGCCAGCAGCATGCGCAGTCGTCGACAGCGGGAGGGTGGTTCAATATTCAGCTGCGCTTCGACGGCAAGGATCGCCGCCAGGCCGACAGCGAAGGGAGCCTGATCGTTCAGCCCTTCTGCCAGTGGCGGCAACTGGGCGTAGCCGTGGCGCGTTGCCAGGTCCTCGAAACCACTGAACGTCTTGCCCGGTGTGGCCTGCACCCGCTCGACGATGCGCCGCCGGAGTTGCACCCGCAGATCCAGGCGCCATTGCGTCGTTGTCGCCGGGTCTCCCAGGAACACAAAGCCATCGGCCTCGGTGCCATCGTCGGCGCCATCCTCCTCGTCATGGGCGGCGCGAACCGCAGCAGTCCACAGAGGTGTGGGCGGGATCTGGCCAGCGAATCGAAGGCCGATACGTTCAACCGCTTCCCGCTGCGGCCAACTGGCGGCGGGCCAGACACTGGTCAGGGAAGGCAACTCATCGGCGTCCGCAACCGTCCACTGCCAGCGGCGACCGCTGTCGCTGCGCAGTTGCAGAATACCCTCAAGAGCCGATCCCCGTCCCCGGCAACGGCGGGCGTACCAATCAATCAGCGAGACGGGGTCTGCGCCACTGGCGGCGCGCCGGGCGCTGGCCAGCAGGTCGACTGCGGCAATTTGCGCGCACTGCGTGACAGCGATGGTCAAGATGCGTCGTCTTCGCAGGACGAAGTGCGCCGCCGCAGATGGAGCAGGGCGACAACAAGCACCAGCAGAGGCAGGCCCGCCGCAGGCACTACGGCAACGGCCGTGTCAGCCACAACGGTGGCAGCAAGCAGCAATAGTGCTAGAATCAGCGTAACACCTGCAAGCCCGGCGACGTTGCCCATCGTGGCATCTTCCATGCCCGTCGGCAGAGCGTCGTCATCGTCGCGAACGGTCGGCGGTGCGGTTCGCAGAACACGGGCAACCAACACCATGCCCCCCCCAAAGAGGAGCCACAGGCCGAAGTAGATGGAGATGGTCAGGTAGGTAGTCAAAGACCTCGCCCCGGTGGACGAGGGTGTCCGGCGGCCGCGACGCGAGAGTTGAGCTCGCCCGCCGTCGGTTCAGACGGCGACGGTCTCGCGTTCGAAAACCGGAGAATCCTCGTCGATGGCGACCTTGTCCAGGTCGAAACGACGGTCCGGATCGGCGCCACAAGGGTCGCCGGCACGGGCTCCACATTCGCACATCGGCTCGCCGTCTTCGGCCTTCATGTTGGCCAGCCCACCGCAGGAGCCTGTAATCCGGCGGTCGCTGACGATGACGCCAATGGCCATACCGGCCATGACGACGCAGAAGACAACAAAGCTGGCCAGAAAGAGATTCACCGACCCTCCTGCGGCCTATGAACCGAAGTCATCGAAGCGGATCATCTCCTCTTCGACGCCCAGATCGTCGAGCATCTTCAATACGGCCTGCAACATCATCGGCGGGCCACACAGATAATACTCAATGTCTTCGGGGGCGGGGTGCTTTGATAAGTATTCCTGCAGAACGACCTGGTGGATGAAGCCCTTGTAGCCCGTCCAGTTGTCCTCTGGCAGGGGTTCTGACATGGCAACATTGAACTTGAAGTTCGGGAACTTCTCTTCGATGTCGCGGAAGTGATCCTCGTAGAACAACTCCTGACTGGAGCGCGCCCCGTACCAGTAGTTGACCTTGCGAGTGGTACCCTGCGTATGAAACAGGTGGAACAGATGCGAGCGCAACGGCGCCATGCCAGCGCCGCCGCCGATGTAGCACATCTCCCGCTCCGTCTCCTGGATGTAGAACTCGCCGTAGGGTCCGGAGATGGTGACTTTATCGCCTGGCTTACGGCTGAAGACGTAGGACGACACGATGCCCGGATTGACCTTCATCCAGCCGCCGATGTTGCGATCGAAGGGCGGCATCGCGATGCGGATATTGAGCATGACGATATCCCCTTCGGCGGGGTGATTCCCCATCGAATAGGCACGAACCACGGTCTCGGTGTTCTTCGTGCTCAGCCCCCAGCACTTGAATTTCTCCCAGTCGCCGTGGAAGCGCTCATCGATATCGAAGTCCTTGAAGTCGCACTCGAAAGGCGGCACTTCGATCTGGATGAAACCGCCCGACTCGAAGTCGAGGGTCTCGCCTTCAGGGAGTTTAACGATGAACTCCTTGATGAAGGTCGCCACGTTGTTATTGGAAACGACCTCGCACTCCAGACGCTTGACGGAAAACACATCCGCAGGGACTTCAACCTTCATGTCCTGCTTGACATTGACCTGGCAGGAGAGGCGCGTGCCCTGCTGCTGGTCCCGACGGTTGATGTGTCCCGTCTCCGTGGGCAGGATGTCGCCCCCACCTTCATGGACCTTGACTTTGCACTGGGCACAAGTGCCACCACCACCACATGCGGAGGAGACAAAAATGCCCTGATCGGCGAGCACATTCAGCAACTTGCCGCCGGCGCTGGTGGTGATCTGACGCTCACCATTGACATCGATTGTGACATCACCACTGGCGACAAGCTTGGACCGCGCCGCAAGGATTACAGCGACGAGAGCGAGAACCATGATGGTGAACAAACTGACGCCACCGATGACTTCGGTCATGAGATATAACCCCTACAGCTGGATGCCGGAGAAGGCCATGAAGGCCATGGCCATGAGGCCGACGGTCATGAAAGTGATCCCGAGGCCCCGCAGACCGTGAGGAACGTTGCTGTACTGCAGTTTTTCACGGACGCCGGCGAGGGCGACGATGGCCAGGGCCCAGCCGAGACCGGAGCCAAAGCCGAAGACGACACTCTCACCGAAATCGTAATCGCGCTCGACCATGAACAGCGAGCCTCCGAGAATGGCGCAGTTCACGGTGATAAGCGGCAGGAAGATGCCCAGCGCGTTATACAGAGAGGGCACGTACTTGTCGAGGAACATTTCGAGGATCTGCACACTGGCAGCAATCACACCGATGTAGCTGATCAGGCCGATGAAGGTCAGATCGACACCACCGAGGCCAAGGGCGCCGAGGGCCTCCTCCTTCAACAAATGGCGGTAGACGAGATTGTTCAACGGCACCGTGATCGTTTGCACGACGACGACAGCCACGCCGAGACCAAATGCGGTTGACACGCGCTTGGAGACGGCCAGATACGTACACATCCCGAGGAAGAATGCCAGGGCGATGTTCTCAACGAAAACTGCCTTGGCGAAGAGGCTGAGATAGGCTTCCAGCATCAGTCCTGCTCCTCGACCTGCTCAGTTTTGAAGGAACGGAGCACCCAGATGAACCCGCCGATGATGAAGAAGGCACTGGGCGGCAACAGCATGAGGCCGTTGGGCACGTACCACCCGCCAACATTTACCAGGGCAAGGATCTCAACACCGAAGAGTCTGCCCGAGCCGAAAAGCTCACGCAATACGGCGACGACCAGCAGAACCAGGCTGTATCCCAAGCCGTTGCCAACCCCATCGAGGAACGAGATGCCGACGCTTTCCTTCATGGCAAAAGCTTCGGCCCGCCCCATGACGATGCAGTTGGTGATGATCAGGCCGACAAAGACCGACAGCTGCTTGCTGATGCCGAAGGCGTAGGCACGCAGGAACTGGTCCACGATGATCACCAGGGAGGCGATGATCGTCATCTGGACGATGATGCGGATGTTTGTCGGGATGTAGTTGCGGATAAGGCTTACAGCGGCATTCGACATGGCCGTGACGAAGATGACCGCCAGACACATGGTGACGGCCGTATCCATCTTTGTAGTCACCGCCAGAGCCGAACAGATGCCGAGGATCTGCAGGGCAATCGGGTTCTCGTCAAAGATCGGACCGAGCAGTGTATCGCGTGCTTTGCCCATGTCGCTTTATGCCTCTCCTTGCTTGCTTGCCCGAAGGCGCTCGAGATAGTGCCCATACCCACCGTCGCTGAGCCAGTATCGCAACATGTCATGCACCCCACGTGAGGTGATGGTTGCACCGGACAAGCCGTCGACACTGTATCGAGCATCAGGGGAGGCCGGATCAACGCTGCCACGAACAACCTGAATCTGCACGCTGCCGTCGTCACCGAAAGCCTGCTTGCCATTCCACAACGCCTTCCAGGTCGGATTGTCCACTTCACCACCGAGACCCGGCGTTTCGCCATGTTCGTAGTAGAGCAGGCTGCGGATCGTGTTCAGATCGTCGCGATCCAGGGCGATGAAGCCGTATAGAGTCGACCACAGGCCCTTGCCATAGATCGGCAGGACGATCTTGTCGACCTGGCCGCTCTTCTGCACCAGATACACGGGTATACGACGAGCTCGCCGCTTGATACCGGCCCGATCCAGATCCGCGGAGATCGCTACTCCCATCTCCGGATCTTTCGCCGCATCGATGAAATCGTACGTCTCGATATCGAGGTCGTCTACGTATTCGCCGGTGCCGAGATCGACAAACCGTGTCTCGATGCTTTGGAAACGCTCGTCCACAGTTCCCGGCGCATCGGCCAGACCTGCCGCCGTCAGGATATTCTGTTTCTTGTCGAGCAGCTTGTTGGCGACCTGAGTAGGCTTGAGGATGACGGCCGCTCCTGAAACCAGGACAGAGCAGACGACACACAACAACAGCGCTACGCCGAAGGTCTGGCCGACTGAATTCTTTGCCACCTCTGGATCCTTCCTTCTATGCCTCTGGCACTACACCGCAGTGCGAAGCGCACGGCGGCGGATGTTGGCCTGTACGAAGAGGTAGTCCAGGACCGGTGCGAAAACGTTGCCGAACAGGATGGCGAGCATGACGCCCTCGGGGAATGCCGGGTTGACGACGCGGATCAGGATCGTCATCACACCGATGAGGGTACCGTACAGCCACTTGCCACCATTGGTGAATGCTGCCGATACAGGATCGGTGGCCATGAATACGCAGCCGAAGGCGAACCCGCCAAGGACCAGGTGCCATACGGGATCCATGGCGAACATGTTGTTGGTCGTGCTGACGACCTGATGCAACAGCCAGCCAAGGAGGAACGTGCTTGCTGTCATGCTGACCATAATGCGCCAGGAGCCGATGCCTGTGGCAACCAGTATGACGGCGCCAATGAGGCAGGCCAGAGCCGAGGTCTCGCCCATGGACCCCGGGATGGTGCCGATGAAAGCGTCCATCTTGGTCATGGACGCCTCGAGAGCAGCGATGCCGTCTGCTGGAACCTGTCCAAGTGGTGTGGCCCGGGAGAATCCATCGACAGCGACCCAGACTTTGTTACCACTGATCTGTGCCGGATACGCGAAATACAGGAAAGCGCGGGCCGTAAGGGCTGGATTGAGGAAGTTTCGACCCGTGCCACCAAAGATCTCTTTACCGATGACGACGCCAAAGCTGATGCCGATAGCGACCTGCCACAATGGAATGTTCGGCGGCAGGATGAGCGGGAACAG
>CALFPI010000764.1 GCA_937919035.1 uncultured Gemmatimonadaceae bacterium | reverse complement strand
CTGGCGGCAGTATCACGACGAAATTCATTCAAAACGGCACCGTTGTCGCAGGCGCCGACGTCACGGCCGGTAGTTATATCTTCAACGGCCGCGTGCGCGCCGGGGCAGGCTCGGTGCGCGTGGAGGATCGTGGCGGCAGCAAGGGGGGCTCCATCGTCGGTGGGCAGGTGATGGCGGGTGTGCGGGTCGAGGCCTGTCGCCTGGGATCGGTCGAGACGGACCGCACCCTCGTAGGAATCGTCGTCGAGCCGACGTTGGCGGCAGAGGTGACGCACCTGCGTCAGGCGCACCAGAGGCTGACAGGGGAGATCGCTGCTTTGCAGGCGCGCCTCGGTATCACGTCGCCGAATGATCGGCAACAGCTGGCGCGACTCATTGCCCGTACAGAGGCGGCGCAGCTGGATCAGGTGGAGACGCAGTTGCAGCAGTTGCGCGGGTGGTTGGCCGAGGCCGAAGAGTTGCAGAATGGGGTGGACAGGACCCAGACGCAGATGCTAGGTCAACTGGAGGCGGGGCGCATTCGCATTCGGCGTGACGTGTACTCGCATGTGCAGATACAGATCGGCACGCAGATCCGTCAGCTGACGCAGGCGATCCCCGATGGCTGTGAGTTCTTTGCTGACGATGGCAGGGTGCGCTGGCGCGCCCTGGACTGAAAAACAGACAGATCACGCGAAAGGAACGGATCATGGCAGCACTGAAAGTTGGCATCATTGGCGTCGGCGGCATCGCGCGCACGCACATTCCCGGGTGGATGGCTTCCGAGCATGCCGAGTTGGTTGGTGGCAGTGACATCCACGAAGAGGCGCTGCAGGCTTGGGGCAAGGAACATGGCGTCAGCAAGCTGACGACGGAGGCCCGGGAACTCATCAACGACCCCGACATCGACATCATCGATATATGTACGCCGAACACATATCACGCACCGTTGGCGATCGCCGCTCTGGATGCCGGCAAACACGTCATCTGTGAGAAGCCGCTGGCACCCACACCGGGTGAAATCCGGCAGATGATCCAGGCTCGGGATCGCTCGGGGAAGAAGTTGATGACGGCCCAGCACTTTCGTTTCCAGGGCAGTTCCCGGGCGATGAAGAGCCAGATCGACTGCGGCGTGCTGGGTGATATCTATCATGCCCGCAGCTGGATGCTGCGTCGCGGTGGGGCACCCACAGGGCTCGGCTTCATTCAGAAGCAACATTCCGGCGGCGGCCCCTGCATCGATATCGGCGTACACATTCTTGACCTGACGCTGTGGTTTATGGGCAATCCCGAACCGGTGTCGGTAACGGGTGTGGCCAAGGCCGAAATTGCCAGCCAGGAGAATGCCTTCACCGGTTGGGGTGGTGGTCAGCCCATCCCGCCGGAGTTCGATGTCGAGGATTTCGCTGCGGCTTTCATTCGCTTCGACACCGGCGCCACACTCATTCTGGAAGTGTCATGGCTGCTGCATCACGACACGCAGGGCGAGGACATGCAGATGTGGCTCTACGGTACCCAGGGCGGGGCGCACTGGCCGAAGAACGAAATTCTCGAAAGTCACAAACCAACGCGCCAGTTCACCAACAAAACACTCAAGTTGACGCCGCCAGGCCTCGAAGCACACGCCGAGGAGTGTGTGCAGTTCGCCAAGGCCGTCGCCGAAGACTTGCCGTCCCCGGTACCGGCTGAACAGTCGCTGCAGGTGTTGACGATCCTGGACGGAATTTACCGATCACAGAAGACCGGGGGCGAGGTGCGGCTCTGACGTGAGGTTCAGTTTCCGGTCCAGCTCAGCAGGTCATCGGCACTCATCGTGTTGATGACGTCAGCCGGGGTGAGCCAGCCTTTTCTGGCGATGCCGGTGCCGAGGTCGAGGCTGTCGAGATCGGAGATCCGGTGGGCGTCGGTGTTGACCGCAATGCGGCAACCGGCCTCCCTGGCCCGGCGCAGCCAGCGCCAGTCGAGGTCGAATCTGGCGGGATGGGTGTTCAGTTCCAGGGCCACGTTGTTGGCGGCGGCAGCGGCGAGCACTTCTTCGAGATTGATTTTGTAGCCCTCGCGCTCCAGCAGCAGCCGACCCGTGGGGTGCGCGAAAATGTTGCTTGCGGGGTGTTCGATCGCTTTGATCACCCTTGCCGTCAGCGCCGCTTCATCCATGGCCATGATATTGTGGATGGCAATCACAACGAGGTCGAATCTTGCCAGGATCTCGTCGCTGTAGTCGAGGGCGCCGTTGCGCAGAATATCGGACTCGATGCCCTTGAGAATGCGGAAGTCGGCAAGTCCAGCCTGCAACGTATCGATGTCGGCATGCTGGGCATCGATGTCGGCTTCCTTGAGGCCAAAGACATAGCCCGCCGATTTGGAGTGATCGCAGATGCAGATGTAGTCGTAGCCTCGTTGGCGCACAGCTTCGACCATCCCGGCGACCGTGTCGGCACCATCCGACGCACTCGTGTGCACGTGCAACATGCCGCGTATATCTGCTGCCTGCACCAGGATGGGCAGATCGTCGGTTTCGCCTGCCTCGATCTCACCGAGCCCTTCGCGCAGTTCCGGGGGTACGTAGCTCAGTCCCAGGGCCCGGAACAGTTCACTCTCATCGCCTGTATCGATGCGAGCGCCATCCCCCTGCCTACCGTGAAACAGACCGTATTCGTTGAGGTGCAGATCGCGGCTCAGGGCGCGCGAGCGCATGGCGACGTTGTGGTCCTTGCTGCCAGTGAAATGGTGCAGCATGGATGCGTAGTTCTCGTCCGGCACGAGGCGCAGGTCGACCTGGATCCCACTTTTCACGCGGATCGTGGTCTTGCGTTCCCCCTGTGACAGGACCTCGACGACCTGCGGCATGGCGGCAAAGGCGGCGGCCACGTCGAGGGGTGTGTCCGTGCTCAGGACGATATCGACGTCTTTCACCACTTCCTTATGTCGCCGCAGGCTGCCGGCAATGCTGACGCGGATCGTCGCCGGATGTGCCTCGAGCTGGTGGACCAGTTGCCGAGCATCTTCCAGGGCCCGGTCGAGCCGATACTGTCCCTGGTACCGTGACAGTCCGGCGATTCCCTTGAGGATGTTCTCCTGGGTCTTCTTGCCGAAGCCGGCGAGGCCATCCAGTCGCCCCTCATGGCAGGCAGCTTCCAGTTGTTCGAGAGAGGTGATCTCGAGCGCAGTGTAGATGGCTTTGACCTTCTTGGTCCCTAGCCCCGGGATCCGCAGAATGTCGAGCAGGGTTTCCGGTACCGCCTCGGTGAGTTCTGTGTAGCCGTCCGTTGTACCTGATTCGATGAACTCGGTGATCACGTCGGCCAGGCCCTTGCCGATGCCGTCGATCTCGGTAAGAGTTTCGGTCGCCGACATATCAACGATGTCGACTTCGAGGTCCTCGAGCATGCGGGCGGCGTTATCGAAGGCGCGCACCCGAAAGCCGCTTTGTCCGCCCAGCTCCATGAGCGCTGCAAAGCGCTTGAGAAAGGCAATGATATCCGCGTTGGACGGGGCAATGCTGGCTGGGTCTGACATCACGCAGGGCCTGCCTGTCAGCCGCAGACGCGGCGAATGAGGGCGACGGAAGCATCCGCCAGAATTTTATTGCCTGCTGCCAGACCGCCACGGATCAGTGGGTCCGACTGATTGTAACGGCGAAGCTCCCCGTTGAGGTCGACCATATGGCCGCCGGCTTCACGCACCAGCAGGTCCCCGGCGCAGACATCCCATTCGTTTTTTGCCTGCACGCTAAAATTAAAATCGCTGTCGCCC
>CALFPI010000763.1 GCA_937919035.1 uncultured Gemmatimonadaceae bacterium | reverse complement strand
TCGATGCCAGCCGAATGGGTGTCGCGGAAAAAGACGACACACGCCGTTGAATCTGCAGCACACAACGAAACGCGCACATCAAAGGGCTCTGTCAGTGCCACCGGACCCAGGTTGGCCACCCGTACTTGCAGATCATCGCTGTCGTCACCGGCCAGGTCGCCGTCGAAGACGGCCAGATTCGGCAGGCCATCCTCGGTACCGAACTGCGCCAGGGCTGCCACGGTAAGACGGGTGATACGGGCGACCAGTTCCCAGTTGATGCTGTCCGGCAGATCGGTGACGCTGTGGTACTGCGTGTTGATCCGGTAGTCGCCACGTAACACCGATGGCGCATCCGTATCCGTTGGCAGGTAGTTCTCGATGCCGAGAATCGCGTCATACCCTTCGGCCCAGAAGGGTGCGTGGTCGCTGAGGCCGGCGAAGCGGTCTTCGAGAACATCGATCTGCAGCCCCAGGGCATAGCGCTCGTTGGTGGCGCGCAGCAGATCAACGAGCCAGATCGAAGCGGGGTTGCTGACAAGCTCGAGACGGTCGCGCAGATCGTTGAAGCCAACCATGTCGAAATTGAGCACACCGAGGATGTGGTCGCCACGAGCCCGGGCGGCTTTGGCGTAGTGACGGCTGCCCCAGAGACCGAGTTCCTCTCCGGACCAGGTGACGAAACGGATCGACCAGGGGAAGGGCCCGGTGGACGCCAGTATCCGGGCACTCTCTACGACGACGGCCACACCCGAACCATTGTCGTCGGCGCCCGGCGCCGGATGTGTCTGCCAGTCCCAACGTCCAGGCTCTTCTCCGACACGAGCCAGATCTGCCCGGCTGCTGCGGGTGCCGATGGCGTCGTAGTGCGCGCAGATGATGTAGGTGCCGGCATCCGGATCGGTGCCTGCCAGTTCGCCGACCACGTTGTACATGAGGGAGTCCTGCGGGTTGACGCGGAAGCTGTCGAGATGAACTGCGTTTTCGCCCAGTTCAGCCGCCAGTCGCTGGCGCAGGTACGTCGTGCTTTCGAAGGTCTCACGACGCCGGGCGTAGCGGCTGCGCACATTGCCAGGGACGGCGCCGAGGGCAGGATCGATGAAGGACAGGTGCTCGACGGTGGCGCGCAGGCGGTCTGTGTCGACCTGTTCCAGCAGCGCGAGCACGGCTGGGGCTGGCTCCCGAGCGGTTGTCCGAAAGGCAGGCGATAGAGTCGGTGTAACGTAGTGCGCCGGTAAGGGATAGAGAAAATGTTCCGAATCGAGCAGCGTCGTCAGACGTGCCGTCTGCAGACGCACCAGAGCCCAGCCACGCGGATCCTCATAGACGAGGCCTACGTCCTGTGGCCGTGTATCATGCAGGTGATCGATCAGGTACCAGCTCTGCTCGCTGGTTGCCTGGTCCGTGAAGAGAACCTCGAAACCGGACTCTTCCAGTTGTCGCGCTGTCTCGTCCGTCGCACGGATGATCGCCATGCCGGGTGCCACATAGCGCAGGGCCCCGAGTGCGGCCAGTTCAGCGGTTGAACTCCACTTGATACCGACGATATGGGTCGTTGTTGTTGCGGGAGCACTGGACCATACGGCACCCATGGAGGGCACGACACCGAGACACAGGGCTACGCACCGAAAGAGAGATCTGCACATGCCGACGAATATAGGGCTCGTGACCCCTCGGGTCAGTCGAGTGTCAGCAGACGCGGCGGCCGGTCACCCACCGGTGGCCGGCCGCGAGCCTGCTACACGATCGCGCATCATCAGATACAGTCCCTCAATCGTCAGCCAGATCTGCAGCATAAGGGCGACGGAGCCGATGACGAGACTCGGAATATTGCCGGCCTCGTAGAGACTGCCCAGGGTGTCGGTCAGGGCCCACGAGGTGAATGCGAGGATGATCAGGGATGGCAGCAGCGTGACGAAGTAGTTGCGCCCCTGTTGCTTGAGCCAGTAGCTGACGACGATCAGCGCCAGGCCGGCAAGCAGCTGATTCATGCTGCCGAAGAGGGGCCACAGCAACAGGGCCCCCTTGCCGCCGGCGCCATTGTAGAAAGCCAGGGCCAATGCCGTTACCACTGCCAGCAAGGTTGCCGGATGCCGCTTCGTCAGCACCGCGATCCTGAGATCGACGGCCAGTTCGCTGATGACGTAGCGCTGCAGGCGTGTTGATGTGTCGAGGGTGGTGCCGGCAAAGGACGCGACAAACACGCCCATGAGCACGACGGCAAATTCCTTCGGTACACCGAGGGCGGCGATCATGTTGGCGGCGCCGACAACAAAGGCAGCCACCTTGGAGGCAAGACCGCTGGAGGCCATCCATGAACCATAGTGCGTGGCAAAAGCGGCGGACCCGGTCAGGATCTGACCGTCGGCAGCAGTGTAGGCCATGGCCAGGCCGCCACCGCAAGCGATCAGTACGATGGTCGCCAGAAAACCTTCCGTCAGCATCGACCCGTAGCCGACGAAACGGGCGTCAGGTTCGGTTTCAATCTGCTTGGACGTCGTGCCGCTGGACACCAGGCAGTGGAAGCCGCTGATGGCACCACAGGCGAT
>CALFPI010000762.1 GCA_937919035.1 uncultured Gemmatimonadaceae bacterium | reverse complement strand
TGACAAGGTCCGAGGGGATGAAGGGATTGGGCGCGGGCAGATGCAGTTCCGGCCGCGCCGGTAACGCCGCCAGCTCGCCGTAGAACTCAGCATCCTCGGTGAAGCTGTACTGCGTACCGTAGTGCGGCTCGGTGTCCGTTGTCGGCACGCCCTGGGCAGCGATCGTCGCGAGCATGTTGTCGCTGCGCAGATAGGACAGCAATCGATTGTAGGACGCCGGATCGATATCCCCGTAGAGGTAGGCGACACGGTCGACGATCTCGAGAGGATACTTGACCATTTGGCCCGCCAGGCCACTGGCTCTGCCCCCGCCCTCCCCCTTGTCCGAATAGATCTCATCCAGGGCTGCCATGGTGCGCTGTTCCAGAAAGTAGGAGGCAGGATAGTCCGACTTCTTCAGCATGTCGACATAGGTCAGGCAGAGCTTGACTACCTCGCGGTACGCGTCGAGTCCTTGCGGCGTCAGGTCCACGTGGATCGTCAGAGAGCCATAGTCCGGCGTTGCCAGGTAACTGCTGACGCTAAGTCCGGTCGCCAGGCTCTCGTTTTTGAGCAGGGACAGCAGACTGCCCTCCCCTTCGTGGCCGATCAGGCTGCCCAGCATGTCGCCGGGCTTGCTCATATAGGCGTCGGCGAAGGCGGGCAGCTCGAACTCCATATCCAACGTACGAATGTCCTTGATCGTTTCAATCTGCAGGAGGCGGAACGTTTCTGTGTCGACCAGGAAGTCCGGCGGGTACGTCGGCTTCGGGATGTCACGGTCTTCGATCTGGGCAAAATGCCGGTGCGCCCAGACATCCAGACTGTCCAGTGGCGCGTTGCTCAGCAGCACCAGACCCATGCGATCGGCGCTGTAGTGCGCGTTATAGAAGGCCAGCAAGTCCTGGCGCGTGACGTTGCCGAGCGTTTCCAGAGAACCTGTACCGAACATTCGTTCGGGGTGACCCTCACGGTAGGCATGGCTCTGCGTGCGCCAGATCCGCCAGCTGTCGTTCTCGAGATTCTTCTGGTGCTCTGAGTTCACCGCATTCAACTCGCGTTCGGTGTACTCTTCTGTGAACAGGGGCGCGATGAAAAACTGGGCAAACCGATCCAGACCGCCCTCAAAAGCATTGTGATTGATATCGAAGAAATAGTTCGTATGATCCCCTGCGGTGTACGCGTTGTGGTACCCGCCGTTGTCGTTCAGGTAGGTCCCGTAATCATCAACACCGGGATACTTGTCCGTTCCCAGGAACAACATGTGTTCCAGAAAATGGGCCAGGCCCTGGTCCTCTACCGGGTTGTCGAGGGAGCCGACCTCGACGACCATGGCCGCTGCTGACTTGTTGTACTTCGGGTCCGACACGAGCAGCACACGCAAGCCATTCTCCAGCACGTAGCGCTGCGTGACGGACTGGTCCAGGGGATGCTTGCGCGCGGGCGCTGCAACCTGAGATCCAGCGTCGGAGGGCGTCGCCGCCTGCTGGCTGGCGCAGCCCGTGATGACAAAAAGCAGCAGCAGGAACAGACGCTTCATGGGAAAGACCTCTTGGATTGGCCTCATGGATTGGCCTCATGAATGGAGAATGTCGGCTCCGCCCCTTCGGAAGAGGCAGGCAAGAACGATACGCGGCGGATCTACTGCCGTCAGGTGAAGGCACCGCACAATTGCACACACTAATTAAAGTCTCGAGTGGGGACGGGCAACCCGCTGCAGCTCGGCCATTTGTTCGTCCCGGCAACCGCCGCAAAGCCCGGTCCCCTGACCTTGCGGAGCCTCGTCGGTCCCTGTAGCATGACGCGTTGAAGCGCAGGCACGCATCTCCCAACTGACGGCGGACGGCATCAACGAAGTCGACTACACGGAGACCGAGCACTACACCATTACCAGATCCTTCCTCAACGGCCACGAGCGCATGCTCGAGGTGTTGCTGGCAAACGAGCAAAGGCGCGCAGATGACTGACACACCGATTCCGAAGATCACCACCCACAAGCCGGCAACCACCATGCCGGAGTGGGCCGTTCTGCAGAGAAGCCTGCTGACACTCATGAATCAGTCGGAGGACATCATCCTCGAGCACTACCTGCAGCCGAATGGCGAGATCTTCTGGCCTGATATCGAGGGCTTTGCCGGCTATGGTGGCGTGGACAATGCCTTTGAGGGCTTTCATCGCTGGCCCCTGTTGTATCTGCTCGGCGGCGATGATCGCTTCCTCGACCTGGCCCAGCGGCAATACGATGTGCTCGTCGCCCAGTTCTCCCGCTACCGCAAGAGTGGCTCCCAGTGGCCGCCCGGGCGTGATACGATGCTGGTGCAGGACTACCTGCCGGACTTCGACTGGATGCATGCCGGTGAGGCGGCCATGTTTTTCTACTACCTGAATCTGGCCAATCCGACGAACGAGAAAAACCGGGAGCGTTCGATCCGTTTTGCCAGCTACCTGACCAATGAGGACCCGACCATTCCGGAGTTCAACTACGATCCGGAACACAGAGTGTTCAAAACACTCGCCATGGGCCCGAATGGGCCAGCCTACAGCCGCTTTGGTGACTCCCATGGCTACGGCACCTGGATGGACAGCTACGGCCTCGCCTTCTACGACGTGCCGGGCGTGGTGACCATGATGGATCTGCAGGATCCGGAGAAAGCCGAGCGCTACGGCCAGGTCTACTCCGCCCGCCTGCGCAACTGTGACACGGTGACCAACATGCTGGCCACGTCGATGGTGATGAACGCCTACCTGCACACAGGGGAGCAGAAGTACAGGCAATGGGTGCTCGACTATGTGGACGGCTGGCGCGAGCGCTATGCCGGCAACGATGGCATCATGCCGGACAATGCCGGACCCAAGGGCATCGTCGGGGAGACAATCGACGGCAAGTGGTACGGCGGCCACTACGGCTGGGTCTTCCCCCACGGCTTTCATTTCATCGCCGATGCCATGGTCGTGGGCGGCGAGAACCAGCGTCTGCTGACGGGGGATCCGGATCGGCTGCTGTGGGTGCGGGAGCAGGTGGAAATGTTGCTGACGCACGCTGTGGAGGACGAGCAGGGCCGGGTGCTGATTCCGCAGAAGTATACCGACCCCGATGCGGTCATTGAATTCGCCGGCAACGACAGC
>CALFPI010000761.1 GCA_937919035.1 uncultured Gemmatimonadaceae bacterium | reverse complement strand
TGGTCGGTGATGGCCCGCAGACCGCCGGGGAAACGCTCAGTGTCGACTTCCCACGTGCCAACATTCGGCCAGCCCGTCTCGTTCTTGTACCAGCCGGCGTCCATCCACCAGTAGTCGGGATCGAGTTGCTCTGCCAGGTATCTGTCGACGTGGCCGATCTGATTCGCTTCGTTGGCCTTGATCATCTCCTCGAACTGGTGCGAGCCACACGCGGCGAAATGCGGTGACGGCGGCTGCCCATCGACCATGGGCGAATTGTGCGCCCGCATCCATCGGCGCCAGACGTTCTGCGAGCGGACGCGGTCCCCCGCCCAGAACTGCAGCACGATGAGCGGCGTCCGCGCTTCTTCGCCCGGATGCAGCCTGAAGTGGGTTTGTTGCTGGCCGGCGGCGATGCGCACGCCGTCGTCCGTCTCCCGGGTGAACACCGCCGACCACTGACCGGGCCAGCCAATGGCCAGGATGACTCCCGTCGAGTCGGGGTGCACGAGCGATGGTGTCGGCGGCGCCCATCCGTCCGGCCTCGGCAGCGGCGGTTGCCACTCAATGTTGAAATAGGACAGGACGGCGTTGGTCGACCTGCCGCCCGAGGTGGCAAGCACTTTCGCCTGTCCCGTGGCCAAGGGGCTGACCAGCGGCTCGTAATCGGAGGCCAGACAGGGGCTGCCGACATGGTGATGAAGAAGACACTCGCAGCCTTCGGGGCCGGCGATGGCAGCGTGCAGCGGGACGAGGTCTGCGACCACCGGCGTGTCGACATCGCCGTCGTTGTGCAGATACACCGTCCATTCGACGGTGGGGAAATCGGTATACAAAACGGCAACACACCGGACCGTCAGGCCCGTAGCTGAATCGTGCCAGCGGAGCGTCCGCTCCTCCGTACTGTCTCCGATCACCGGTGGCTGCCGTTGCAGTTCCCAGTCGGACAGGTCGACGGCGACGCCGTTGTACAGGAACGCCAGTGGCCTACCGCCATCAGCGCCAAAGGACGTGTCGAACCACTCCCGTGCGCGTGCCAACTCGGGTGCACTGGGACGGGTCGGATCGTAGGGTTCAACGGTCATCGATAGCGCTCCATGCTGGTTCCGGAGGGATTGATCTCATGCGTCGGGTAACTCTGTCAGGGGCTCGATCCAACCCACTGTTCTGACTGGTGCGGCAGCGTCGCTCAGTGCGACCGCGCATACTGGCCAAGGCAGTCCACGTTTTCCCTGGGCGTAGCTCGCGGCACCTCACATCCGGCTCCGACGATATAACGCGCGCCAACCTGGGTATGACAGTCGCTCAAGGAGTTCTGCACTTCGTCAAACCCACCGTTTCGCAGCACGCGTACGGGATCCATGTTCCCCAGCAGTACCTGATGGGGACCCATAACATCCCGCGCCTGGGCCATGGACACCATGGAGTCGAGATCGACAATGTCACAACCAAGACGACCCATCCCGGCAAGAATGGCGGTTGTGTTGCCACAGATATGCAGCCGCACTTTCGTGCCCATCGCATGTAACCCATCGACGAGCTGTTTCTCGTAGGCGTAGACGAATTCGTCGTAGATCTGCGGACCCACGAGGCAGGCCGCTGCATCACCGATGCCGATGATGTCGACCCCGGCGTCGACCTGTGCCCGTGCAAACCGGAGTCCCATCTCGACATTGAAGGCAAAAAGATCGTGCACGAAGGCGGGGTCATCGTAGAAATCCGTCATCAACGTGTTGATGCCACGCAGATCGGCACCCTCCGCGCAGGGGCCTTCCACCCACCCCTCGATGAGTCGACCGCCGTGGTCTCGTTCTTTGAACAGGGCTGCCGCCCGCACCCGATCGTACATGCGCCCGCCGGCCAGGGGATCGGGGATGGCCAGCTTGATCAGCGCCGACTTGTCCGCCAGGCGCGCGTGCAGTTCATCGATGGCGGGGGGCTGATCGTCGAAGTACACGACCGTCGCGCCACAGTCCGCCGCTTCCCGCGCGGGATCGGATATGCACGAGACATAGTCGAAGTCGAAGGCTTCGGCCGTGTGCAGCTGTGCCGCCACCAGCACGGTGTGGTCCGTAGCATAGTCCAGATAGGAAGCACCGATCTGATCAGCGGCAAACATCATCGTGATCGGCATGAAGGGGAGATGGTCGACCTGCTCCCCATCGATCAGCGCCAGGACACGTTCACGACCCATCATGACTGCTCCCCTTTCATCCGCCGTCGCCGCAGCGATCCCCTGCCAACGGACTAGTCGATCACCGGCATCAGTTGCACAGCCCGCAGTTTGGGTCCGATCCCCTTCTTCCTATCGATCTTCTCCATCTTCAGCGTGACCTCCATGAGGCCCGCCCGCTGCACCTCGATCTGGCCGATGGGCGAGACCACATCCGGCAGGTGGCTGGGCGCACGGGGGTTGTCACGCACTTGTGTCTTCTGCGCCGTGGCGGCGATGCCCTGACGGCCCACGGTCACCTTCATCCGCTGGCCCCCCTCCCACGTCCCGTCGGCCTCGGCCTGCGTGAGGACGGAGACATCGTAGACACCGGGCTGCGCCACCTGTACCTGCCAGGTGACGCGGCTGCGGCTGTTGAACCACTGCTCAATGGTGCCGAAGCGGCCCCGCGTCATCGGTGCGGCGCCGGCAGGCTGTTGGATCTGCCCGTTGAAGGCCTCGAGGCTGATGAGGCCGTCGCCGTCCTGCACCAGCGTCTGCTCCAGACTCGGGGCACCGACGGTTTCGAGCACGACCA